>NZ_JBVOWJ010000004.1:0-159966 GCF_058139575.1 Lactobacillus sp. VURO6/B1 (VP7)
TCAAGGCAGAAGCTAAAAGTATAGCAAAAGAACGATGAAATCCGTAAGGAAATCATCGTTCTTTTTTCGTGGTCTGGGAACTAGTTTTTTCCCAGACACTTTAATTTACTTTATTTATCTCTCGTAATTAGGGGCCTTTTTAGTAATTTGGACATCGTGGGGATGAGATTCTCTTAAACCGGCATTAGTAATTTTTACAAATTGAGAATTTTCACGTAAATCAGCGATAGTGGCTGCACCTACATAGCCCATGCCTGAACGCAGACCACCTATAATCTGGAAAATAATATCAGAAACATCACCTTTATATTCCACACGTGCTTCAACACCTTCAGGAACCAATTTATTAGCTTCGTTGACGCCGCCTTGAAAGTATCTGTCTGAAGATCCATGGGCTTGAGCCATTGCTCCGACAGATCCCATACCACGATAGGTCTTATATTTTTGGCCATCGCTTTCAAACACTTCACCAGGTGCTTCTGTTGTACCTGACAACATACTTCCAAGCATGACGGCATTTCCACCAGCAGCGAGTGCCTTAACAACGTCACCTGAATACTTCATTCCACCATCTGCAATTATTGGCTTGTGGTATTCTTTGGCAGCAGTAGCAGCATCATAAATTGCTGTAATTTGCGGAACTCCAACACCAGCAATAACTCGGGTCGTACAAATAGAGCCGGGTCCAATACCCACTTTAACAATATCAACCCCAGAATCAAAAAGAGCTCTTGCTGCATCGCCAGTCGCAATGTTGCCTGCAATCAAAGTAACATGAGGGAAATGTTTCCTAATTTCTTTGACTTTACGCAAGACTCCTGCTGAATGACCATGTGCAGTATCAATGACGATTGCATCAGCACCTTTTTCAATAAGTGCTTCAGCCCGCTCAAAAGTATCACTGGTCACGCCAATCGCAGCAGCGACGAGCAGATGATTGTTGTCATCGACAGCTGCTTTGGTAATGTTAGATGGAACAACAACATTTTTGACGTTGGCGACTTCGCCGGCTTGAGCAGTGATGGACATGTTTTTATGGATCACGCCTAAACCACCTTGCAAAGCGATTGCTATTGCCATTGCACCTTCAGTCACTGTATCCATTCCGGCGCTGATAATAGGAATATTGAGTTTCAGATTAGGCGCTAATTGAGTATGAAGATCCACTTCATTTGGCAATACATGGCTTTCCGCTGGAATCAATAACACATCGTCAAACGTTAAGCCCTCTTTAACAAATTTTGTTGTCCAATTTGACATTTAATGCACTCTCCTTTTCAAAAATATTAAAGTTAAATTGATTACACTTTACTAGTGATTTTAATCTTGGTCAAGATAAAATTATAGAAGGTATTGTTAAAATTATAATATTACTGCTGATTCATTTCAATACAAAAGTCGAACAAAAATATAATATAAATAGATATTGTAAGTAATAACAGAAAATGTTATGATTTTTAATATTGATGGATTGCTACATTAAAGCTTTATTTATAAAGCGGGTGATTAGATTTGCTTATAATGTTCGCATTTAAAGTGAATCGGTTTAGGAGAAAAAGATGACCCAAAAATTATCTCGTAAGTTTGTTGACGGATTGCCTAAGGCTGAACTGCATGTTCATATAGAGGGAACACTAGAGGCCGAAATGGAATTTGCCATCGCTAAGAGAAATCAGATTGATATTGGTGCTAAGACTCCAGCGGATATTGACAGGAATTATGGTGTAGGATTGCCGGAATTTTTAAAGGCGTACTATAAAGGGATGCAGGTCTTGCGGACTAAACAAGATTTCTATGATTTAACTGCAGCTTTTTTGCGCAAAGAAACTGACAGCAATGTTAAGCACCTTGAATTGTTTTTTGATCCTCAAGCGCACACTAGTCGAGGAATCCCTTTTGCTACAGTAATTGAGGGCATTCATGAAGCGATTGTTGATGCAGCACCATTAGACATTGATGTACAATTAATAATGTGCTTTTTAAGAGAGTATTCACAAGAATCAGCAATGCAAACTTTAAAAGAAGCTGAGCCATATCATAAAAAAGGCTGGATATTAGGTGTTGGTCTTGATTCAGATGAACATCATAACCCACCGTTGAAGTTTATGCTGGTTTTTGCTAAGGCCAGAAACCAAGGTTACTATTTAACAATGCATTGTGATCTGCACCAAGTTGATACAGTTGATCATATTAAACAAGCTTTAGAAATTATCACGGTGGATCGTTTGGATCATGGCTTAAATATAGTTGAAAATGAGGATTTAATGGCATTTTTAGTAGACCAAAAAATTGGTATTACAGCATGTCCCATGGCTTATTTTTACACCCGCAAAGTTATGGAACAAGAGGCCATTAATAAGCTTTTTAATAACGGTGCACTGATTAGTTTTAATTCCGATGATCCGGCTTATAAGGGTAGTAATTATATTAATGATGTTTACTATAAATTTGCCCAAAAGTGCGATTGGAGTGAAAAAGAACTGATCCGAATAGCACAAAATTCATTTAAAACCTCTTGGATCAGTCAGCAGGAAAAAGAAAGCTATCTTGCCCAAATAGATGAATATATCTCAAGTAAAAGGTGATATTTCTAAATAGAAAATATATTTTGCGCCAAAAATTAAATTATATTTAAAAACTGTTAAAAATGTGGTAGAATTTATCTAATTGTTGCTGATTTAAAAACTATAAGTAATAAGGTTAAACCAATGACAGTTTCTAAATGTATGATGATTATTGTTCAAAACTTAAAGCAATTTTGTAAAAAGGATTGTCCTTTTAAAAATTGCTTTTTTGTGCTGGCTAGATAACTAAATGAGGTCAAAAATGAACGAAAATGCGATTGAAGTTCATAATCTTTCTAAGGATTATTTTATTAGCAGCAGGGGTGAAAACTGGCGTGCAGTTGTTAAAAATATTTTTAAGCCTGAAAAGACGGCAGTGCAAGCAGTAAAATCGCTCAATTTTACTATCAAGAACGGTGAAAAAGTTGGCTTTATTGGCAAAAATGGGGCAGGTAAGACCACGACCATTAAGATGCTGACTGGGACCTTGTTTCCATCAGCCGGAACTTGCAGGGTAAATGGCTATGATCCTACAAAAAGGATAAATGATTTCAAAAAGTCAATCTCAGTCGTTATGGGAAATAGATCGCAACTTTTTCCTGATTTAACTCCTAGAGATTATTTGAAATTATTGCAGTCAATGTATGATATACCGGAAGAAATTTTTCAAAAAACGGTCAATGACCTGGCTCAGATACTAAATGTAACTTCAAAATTAGATGTACAAACCCGCAAATTATCACTGGGAGAACGAATGAAAGTAGAATTTCTGGCCGGTGTAGCAACTAGACCAAAAATACTCTTTTTAGATGAACCAACTATTGGTTTGGACGTTTTGGCAAAAAGGGATATACGCAAGTTTTTGTTAAGGCTGAACAAGGAAGAAAAATTGACTGTCTTTCTTACCTCTCATGATATGGAAGATATTGCAACTATCTGTGATCACCTGATCATTGTAAATAGCGGTCAGATAATGTGGGATGGACCAAAAACAGATTTATTAGAGAGGTTTAATCAGAATAAATATATTACTTTTATTAAATCGGAGAACTTCAACGAAAGTAAACTGGGCACCAAGATTATTGATCAGGATGATTTGTCCGTGACAATTAAAGTTCCTGTAGAAAAGGTAGATGACCAGATCGCTCAGTTGGCACGGGATAATCAAGGCTCTGACTATCAAATAAATGACCTGAAGCTTGAAGATATTATCTTAGAGCTATTTGCTGAGGAGAAAGAAAAATGATAAAAACCTATTTTTCAGTAAGCAAGATCTCATTGAAGTCTGTATTAGCCAATAAGAGCAGCGTCATAATTTTGCTTTTGCAGGCACTGGTACCAAGTTTAGTGATGTTTTATTTATGGTCATTAATATTGAATCATGGTCAAACTATTGGTGGTTTTAGCAAAAATCAAATGGTAATTTATTATATTGGGGTTAATTTTATTAATTCTTTTGTATGGTATGCAGTTGACTGGGAATTGAATGATGATATCCATTCAGGAGAATTGTCTAATATCATCCATAGACCAATTACAATTGAAAAATATTATTTTGCTAAAATGCTGGGCGATAGACTGGCAAATTTAATTTTGCTTGCTCCGATTTTAATTATTGGATTTGTCTATATAGTTGCGCGTAATTTAATTCATATTTCTTTACTCGTGCTACTTGAATTTGCATTTAGTTTAATTATGGCAGCCATATTATGGTTTCTTTTTTCTTATATTATTGGTAGTGTAGCGTACTGGTTTGACAATCTTTTCTTTGTTTTACTGGTAAAAGAAGTTGTAGTCAATCTGCTGGCAGGCTTTTACTTTCCTTTAGAAATTTTGCCGTCTTTTTTGGTAAAAATAATTAAACTACTGCCATTTCAATATTTCAGCTCTTTTCCAATTGATACGCTTGTTAAAGCATTACCATTAAATATATGGCTTAAAAACACAATCATTGAAATTGTTTGGATGATAGTTTTTTATTTAATAGTAAAAATAGTTAATAAAGAAGGGCTTCAGAGATACTCTGATGTAATGGGTTGATTATGAAAAGTAAACTTAAAGTAGTCAAATCGTTAATTAAAATTGCCTTATTGCAAACTATTAGTTTCAGGTTAGACACATTGTTTGGGATAATCTCTTCTATATTGTGGTTAGGCATTCCTATAGCTTTTTTTAAGGTAATTTATTTAAATGTTGATACTATCGGTGGTTGGACTTACAAAGAATGTCTGTTGTTGGTTGGCGTTTATACTATGCTTGACGGCTTCTTAATGGCTTTCTTGGTCAAATCAATGCCTAAAATGGAAAAAGACATTAGAGAAGGAACCTTAGATTCAATTTTATTAAAACCAATTAACGCTAATGTATATTACTTTTTTAGTGCAATTGAATTTACACAATTAATTAATTCAGTGCTGGGACTATTTGTAATTATTTATGCATGTCAGGGTATAAGTATTAATATAGGCCAGGTGTTGTTATTTTTGCTTTCTTGCGTTTTTGGCTGCATTTTATACTATTCTCTTTGGTATTTATGGACAATTTCGGCATTTTGGTTTTCAACAAATTTTGGCAGAAATGATTTATTTTTAAGTATGATACAAATGAGTCGTTACCCTGCAAGTATTTATCGGGGACTGGGTAATATTATTTTTAATTTCATCTTGCCTTTTGGACTAATTGCTTGTCCTGCAACAATTATTTTAATAAGGCCACGGCAATGGCAAATAATGTTATTGCAACTTTTGATAGCTTTAGTATTCTTACTTTTAGACCATTGGGTATGGAATTTAGGCTTGAGAAAATATAATGGAGCTGGTAGATAAAAAGAATTATGATTTTGAATTAAATACTTGCATAGCATTAGAGGTTTTTCTAAAATAATCCTGTTAGTTTTTATTTAGAATATAGGAAATGGGATAGACTTTGAAAGACGAACTTCTTACAATTAGTTTAGATGATACAGTAGTAAAAGCAGCTAAAGCTAACTTGGAAAATTATGGACTTTCTGTAGCAAAGTATCTGCAGTTAATGCTGTTTTTGGCCGCAGATAATAAGGCCGAACTTAAGCAAATAATGGTGGACAAAAATGATCTGACTCAATGGTTAAAGCGATTAGATGCAGATTAATAAGGTAAAACTTACTGAAAAAAATCAGTAAGTTTTTTTTGAGCATTTATGTTTACATTTGTAGATACATAATTTATACTAAACTTAGTTTACAAATGTAGACATTAATAATAAGCTTCAACTGGGAGGAATTATCATGAATAAAATTATTATCTTAGGTTTAGGTCTTGCACTAATAGCTTTTATTGCATGGTGGTTCTTTGGTAGCCATCACGTAGAAGAGGAGAAAGCCACTATGAAGTCAAACAAACAGAGTGTTGATATTGAAGTTAAAGGTGGTTATTCACCAGAAAGAGTTGTTCTTAAAAGGGGAGTACCCGCTACTTTAAACTTTAAGAGAACAGACTCATCCAATTGTTTAGATCATGTTGTATTTTCAGATTTTGGCATAAATCAGAAATTACCTGAAGGCAAAGTAGAAAGGGTTAAAATTGATACTTCAAAACCAGGTGAATATCAATGGGAATGCAGTATGAACATGTTTCATGGTAAGGTAATTGTCAAATAGCTAAGGAAAAAGAATGAAAATTACAACACGTTTTTGGACGTCGCTAATATTATCACTGCCAATGCTTCTGGAAATGATTATTCATCCTTTTACTGGATGGATGTTGCCAGGTGGCGAATGGACCATGCTTATTTTTACAACAATAATTATGTTGATTTCAGCAGGTCCATTTATTACTAGTGCCTGGTCTGCCTTTAAAAAGCACCATTCAAATATGGATACCCTCGTTGCTTTAGGAACATCGATAACTTATATTTACAGTATTTATGCGATGTTTACTAAAAGACCTGTTTTCTTTGAAAGTGCTGCTTTTGTTATTACTTTCGTCTTATTAGGGCAGGTTTTAGAAGAAAAAATGCGCGCAACTGCTTCTGATGCTATGGGGAAATTGCTTAATTTAGGTGCAAAAAATGCCTTAGTAAAGCGCGATGATCAATTTGTCAGTATTCCTATCACTGAAGTTGTGAAGGACGACTACATACAAGTAAAGCCTGGGCAAAAAGTTCCAGTTGATGGCAAAATTGTTTCTGGCAATTCAAGCATTGATGAATCTATGGTAACTGGCGAAAGTATGCCAGTTAAAAAAGTGACAGGCGATCAGGTAATAGGAGCTACAATCAATCAAACGGGATCATTTGTAATGCAAGCCCAAAAAGTTGGTAATGAAACGATGCTGGCGCAAATTATTGAGATCGTTAAAAAGGCACAGAACAGTCATGCACCGATTCAAAAATTAACTGATAAGGTTGCAAATATTTTTGTTCCCACAGTTTTGATTATTGCAATTGTAACATTTTTAGTTTGGTATATTTTCCTTGGTAAAAGCATAGCAACTGCTTTGGTTTTTGCCGTTGCAGTGATGGTGATTGCCTGTCCTTGTGCTTTAGGTCTGGCAACACCAACTGCATTAATGGTTGGAACTGGTCGTGGTGCCAAAATGGGAATCCTAATTAAAAATGGAGAAATTTTAGAGGCTGCAAACAGCATTGATACTATAGTTTTTGATAAAACGGGAACGATTACCAAAGGTCAACCACAAGTAACAGATATTGTTGGAGATAAAGAAAATGTCCTACAATATGCTGCCAGTTTAGAAAAATTATCCGAACATCCCCTTGCTCCAGCTATATTAGCTGCGGCTAAAAAGGAAAAGCTGCAGTTAAAAACGGTAGAAAATTTTACTGTAATTGAGGGATGGGGTGTCACTGGTAAAATTTCTGGTACAAATGTTGCGGTTGGCAGCCCTAAAAAACAAGAAGAAATTAATATTGCTCCAGAATTAGAAGAGCAAATAGTGGCATTGCAAAATGAGGCAAAAACAGTAGTGTCTGTTGTTCAAGATAATCAAGTGCTGGGTCTAATTGCAATTCAGGATGCTCCTAAAGTGAATGCCAAAAATGCGATAAACAACTTACATCGTTTAGGCTTGAAAACTGTCATGTTAACTGGAGATAATCAACAAGTAGCCGACGCTATTGCAAAACAGGTGGATATCGATCAGGTAATTGCTGAGGTTTTGCCGGTTGATAAAGCAGCAGTTATTAAAAAATTGCAAGAGAAGCACCATGTCGCCTTTGTTGGTGATGGGATCAACGATGCGCCAGCTCTAACCCAAGCAGATGTTGGAATTGCCATGGGTTCGGGTACGGATGTTGCCATCGATGCAGGCGGTATCGTGCTTATCAAAAATGACCTGGAAGATGTTGTTCGCGCTTTGAAACTTAGTCGCAAGACTTTTAATAGGATAAAGCTAAATCTGTTTTGGGCTTTCATTTATAATGTACTGGGTATTCCAGTTGCCGCTGGCGTTTTTGCGGGTGTGGGTCTCACACTTAGTCCGGAAATAGCAGGATTAGCAATGGCCTTTAGTTCATTATCGGTTGTAATCAGTTCAGTTTTATTAGGAAAAACAAAAATATAGATATAAAAAATAGCAGTCGCAAATCTTGCGACTGCTATTTTACTGTGTAAGCTTTAATAATGGTGTTTACCTTTAGCCAGAACTGGCTTGATTTGGCTAATATAAGCTAAAATTCCAACAATGAACCAAATAAATGTAATTAATGCACTGTACATTAAGTTGGCGCTACCAGTTTTGATGTAAGTAACAGGTTCTGCAAAAGGGAATAATAAAGCAATTGCTTTTAACCATTCAGGATAAGCTGAAATTACAACTAGTACTCCTGATACTAATTGGGCTAAACTGCTAAAAATATTCTCCAAAAAGTAGGGATCATTCATTTGCCATGAGATGGCCCAAGATACAAAACCTAAAACGCAGCCATAAATACATAAAAGCGGTAGCATGAGTAAAGCTCGTTCAATAATGACTATGGGAGAGCCGGCTAAGTACAATAAAAATAGGTTAATTAATGCTAAAGTGCAACCTATAATAATGGCCACAATGCATTTAGAAAGCCAATACCTGATACTAAAGGGTCTTTTGGCAATTAATTCAAAGTCAATTTTTAAGTCGGCATCATTAATTACAGCAGAACAAAATGTTTCAAGAGCCAGTACTGCAGCATCTATTGCAATTGAACTGATGGCAACATCCCAGTTAAATTGATTAGAATACTGCATATTGATTAATACTAACAGGGCCAGATTTATCATTGGTGTGATAAAGAAATAAGTTAGTTTGGTACGCCAATTATTGAGAAAAGAAAGGCCAGAGAATTGTGTAGCAAACATTAGATAATTTTCAGAGCTCCTTTCTTTCTGACAAGATCGTTAATTTTTCTCACTATAATCACAATTAACAAAAGCCAAAGAAGTAAACTGCAAAAATAAGCAGTCCAGTTGAGACTTTTATTATGGGACAAAGAAGCAATTGGTCCAGTTATAGGAATAAACCACTGAGAAAAGATGGTTAAGGGATTCAAAATGGTCTCATTGCCAAATAATCCTGCTAATAACAATATAGGAGTGCCAATTAAGCCCTCATAAACCATTGCATTAGGTGAAAGAGTAAGAAATGAAGAAATTAAAATTCCCATTACTGAGCATCCGATCCACAGTAGAAAAATTAGCAAAATCTGGTACAGAGAAATTTTACCAGTAGCTACTCCTAAAATTTTGGCCAGAATATAAGCAATAGGAAATGAAAATAAACCATAGCTCGAAGCAGGTAAAAGTAAAGTAATTAAAGAAGCTCGCTCGTCATATTGACTGTTTAACAAATATGGCAGCGTTCCTTTGTAACGTTCAAAACCGATACAACCGGCAACGGTTGTACACGAAGTCCACATGCCAAAAATACCACTTTGCAGCCACAATTGTGGATTATTCAAATCGTGAGAAGCATAGGCCATAATATATTGCATCAAAAAAATGGAAACAGTACTAGTGATTGTTAACCAGACAAAGTACTGATCGGAAAGATAATCTTTTATATGAAAGAGGAAAAGACGAATAAAACGCATATCTAATTCCTCCTTAGTTTAGGAGCTATTGCCAAATAAGCTTCTTCCAAATTTTTAGGTTTTTGGTTGATTTCTTTTTCAGCCAAACCCAAAACAGCAGAAACGGTGCCAGTGAAAAAAACTTTTCCTGCACCTAGAATAACTACATTTTTAGCTAGCTTTTCAACTTCTGACATGGTGTGACTTGTTAATAAAATACTAATGCCGGAATCTGCTAATTTTTTAATAGTCTTCTGAACGCTCTGCGCTATTTCAACATCTAAACCACTAGTAGGTTCATCTAAAAGTAATAAACTTGGATTATTTAACAAGGAACGAGCGATATGCAGTCTCTGCGTCATTCCTTTAGAAAATTTCCCTACCTTTTTATTTGCGACATTATCCAGCTCAACAATAGACAGAACTCGCTGTATTTCTGTTTTTTTCTTACGAAAGGGTACTTTGGCCAGATCCGCAAAAAATTGTAAATTTTGCTTTGCTGTGGCGTTACGGTAAAACCCTAGATCTCCACCAAAAGAAACGCCTATGTTGGGTCTTTTACGAGCAGTAGTAATATCCTGTCCGTTTAAAATTACTTGACCTGAAGTTGGGAGCAAATAGCCACCTATAATTGAGACTGTGGTAGTTTTTCCTGCTCCATTAGGTCCTAATAGAGCTAATATTTCTCCTTGATCAATTGTAAAAGAAACATCGTCTAAAGCTTGAAATTTTTGGTTTTTATCTTTATATGTTTCTATTAAATGTTTAACTTGTAAAATATTATTCAATTTTATCTCCAAAATTAATTTGTTGGAACTTCATCAATTAAAAAGGAAGGATGATCAAGTTCTTTATACACGTTAATTTGAAGATCTTGTTGTGAGCATTAAATCTAATGAGTAAAGTATAACATATTTTTATTTAGTTTTTAATTTTTGCAGAAATAAATAGAACTGTTCTTATTAGAGCAGTTCTATTTATTTAATCAACTGATTTTAAAGCTTCAAGCATATCAAGGTCTTTTAATTTTTTGTTAACAATAAATCCTAGAACTATCGTAATGATACCGATAACTCCTAATGGCCACAGAAAACTTGAGACAGATAACGCCGGATTAAACATGACATTGTCTGGTGGCACCACGTAAAGAATATAGCGGTAAAGCAAATCTCCTGTGAGGTAACCGACTAAAATGCCAATACCTGTTAAAAGAATAGTTTCGCGATAAATGTACATCGTTACTTCATTATCGTAGAAACCTAAAACTTTGATGGTTGAGAGTTCGCGAATTCTTTCGGCAATATTGATGTTGGTCAAATTATATTGAATTACAATTGCTAAAAGTCCGGCAACTACAATCAAAACAACCATAATCAAGTTCAGAGATTTTACCACTACGTCCAATTCTTGGCTAATTGCAGTGTTTTGCACCACACCTGCTACACCATTAAGAGCCATAAATTGCGCAGCAATTTTTCTCGTGTTTTTACGAGTGGAATTTTTTAAGTTAACCAGGTATGCATTTGATGTGAACCGTTTGTTAAAAACTTTCTGGTATTGCGTTTTGTTCATGAAGACGAAATGTCCCATGTACATTTCAGTGATGCCAGCTACTTTCATTTTCCGAGGACGGTTATTCTTATCCGTTAGAGATATATAGTCACCTTTGTTTACCTTGAGCAATGTTGACAAGCGTTCTGAAATAATAACCCCGTTGTTTGATAAGTGCAACGTCTGCTTGGTTTTACGATTATTTAAATGAACATAGTTCTTCAGTACCTTGCTAGAAGAAGGAGCAATTAAGGTAATATCTTGTGTATCACCAGTTTTACCAGCAGTTTTAGACATTGACTCATAGTAAATTGGTGTTTCTGACTTAATACTGTCTTCTTTTAATTTGCTATTTAAAGCTTTGTGCTGATTGCTTGAAATACCAGGCTTCTGGGCGACGATCATGTTGTAGTGAATGAGATCATTAAATTGCCTGTTATTCATATTAGTAATCGAATTTTTTACAGCAAAGCCGGCAAAGAGCATAGTAGCGGCACCACAAACACCAAAAATAGTCATCAGCATGCGCTTTTTATAACGAAAAATATTACGAGCAGTAACTTTATGAGTAAAGCTGAGATGATTCCAAATAAAAGGAATTCTTTCCAGTAAGATTTTAGAGCCTGCTGCAGGAGGCTTAGGCAATAGTAATGCGGCCGGCTTTTCTCTAAATTCATTTTTAGCAGTTAAGTATGCAGGCAAAACGGAGCTGATCCAAGATAATAATAAAGCGATCAGACTGATTTGCCAATGAAAGTGTAATTCAATGGGTGGGATCGTGATGGATTTGTAATAGGCATGATAAACAATTTGTGGCATCAAAGTGTGTCCCAAATAAATGCCCAAAATTGTGCCGATTGTACCTGAAATAAAGCCATAAGCGATGAATTTATTAATTATGACCTGATCATTATAGCCTAGGGCTTTCATTGTACCGGAATTGATTCTTTCCTCATCAATAAAGCGGTTCATTGTAGTAAAGGTAACTAATGCCGCAACGAAGTATAGAAAAATAGGGAATACTTTAGCTAAATCTTCCACTACTTGCGCAACTGTTGTGTAAACTAAATTGCCTTCACCGCCTGGTAGCTCGCGCCTATTGTATACGCTATAGCTTGGCAGAGCCAATTTCCGCAATTGCTTTTTAGCTTTTCCAATTTCTTCTTTGCCACTTTTAATTTTATTATTGGCGCCGGCAGATTTACGGGCAAAAATCTTTTTTTCTTGCTGCAATTTTTGCTCACCTGCAGCAATTTCTTGTTGAGCTTGTTGTAGTTGTATTCTTGCCGCTTGTGGTAAATTAGCTCCTACATTTTTGGCCTGCGATATTTGCGCATCTAATTTACTTTTTTGGCGGGCTAGTTGTTTTTCTGCGGAACTAATTTGCTCACTTGCAGTCTCTAATTTCTGCTCTGCTTGGTGAATTTTCTTTTCTTGCGGTGCAATTTTTTTGTTAGCAGCAGACAATATTCTTTTTTGTCTTTGACTGGCGCTGTTTTTCAGAGTATCCTGTAAAACTTTTTTATAGTGCTTAACTTTACTAGTGTAGACTTTGCCATAAGAGTCGAGGCCACGTAAGTCCTTGTATCTTAGGTTGGCCACTGTATAAACCGTATGATTAAAAGCATTAGGACTGACTACTGCATAACCTTTAAGCTCTCCAGTACCACTGTTACTTTGCCCTAAGTTTACATTTGATAAAATCTGACTGGACCGAACGAAACCTGTAATTTTGAAGTTTTTACGTTTTAGCAGAGTACTTCCTAAAACATTTTTCTTTTCTGTAAAACTGATATTTTGACCAATTTTATATTTATCTGAATAGTAGTCTGCTAAAGCAATTTCATTTGTTTTTACTGGTAAATGACCTTTACGCAGTTCAAATTTGCCCACTAATTTTGGTTTTGAAAAAATACGAAAACTTTCCTGACTGTTTTTAATGACGGTATCTGTCATGTAGCCAAATTCAACGGATTGCAAACCTTTAGTCTGTTTAATTTTGTGGGTATCTTTTTGGTCTAGACCATAATTGCAGATAACAGTCAGGTCAGCCGTATTGAGCTTTTGCGCATAGTGATTGCCGGTATCACGCATGTCAGGTCCTGTAACCATTAAACCAACTAAGGCAAATGCACCAATCATCATTAACCCCATGATAGAAACAAATTGTCCCTTGGTATGTTTAATTGAGCGCCAAAAATCTTTCAGAATAACTTTATTCATGATTAGCCTTTTCTACCATTTAACACTGGCAACATCTGCTGGATTCGTGTTCTCTTCAATTTGAGTAACTTTGCCGTCATGAAAGTGAATCACACGGTTAGCAAGAGGAGCTAAAGCACTATTATGAGTAACTATCACTACTGTAGTACCATTGTCACGACTCATGTTGATAATGGTTTGCAAAACGCTTTTTCCAGTTTGATAATCAAGTGCACCTGTTGGTTCATCACAAAGTAAAATTTTGGGGTTCTTGGCAATTGCCCGAGCAATTGCCACTCTTTGTTGTTCACCACCTGAAAGTTCTGCAGGAAAATTATTAATGCGATTTTTAAGACCAACA
Source organism: Lactobacillus sp. VURO6/B1 (VP7) (assembly GCF_058139575.1). Lineage (NCBI taxonomy): Bacteria > Bacillati > Bacillota > Bacilli > Lactobacillales > Lactobacillaceae > Lactobacillus > Lactobacillus sp. VURO6/B1 (VP7). Next base: position 13,720 of record NZ_JBVOWJ010000004.1, read on the forward strand.
TCTATCAAAGTTTTGACCGGATCGAGTGCATCTTGCACTATTTCCGAAGCCAATTCTACGTTTTCTCTTGCTGTTAGGTTTTGAATTAAATTATAAAATTGGAAAACAAAACCGATGTCAGTACGACGATAGCTGGTTAGTTGTCTTTTATTATATTTGGCAATATTTTTACCATCGATAATAACATCACCAGAACTATTGTTATCCATTCCACCTAAAATATTTAAAATTGTAGACTTACCTGCTCCTGATGCGCCTAAAATAATAGCCAATTCACCTTTCTCCACGGTAAAACTGACATCATTATTAGCCAATATTTCAGTATCTCCAGTTTGATAGCGTTTATAATTGTGTCTTACGTCAATATAACTCATGAAAATCTGTCCTTACTGATTTTTAAAATAATTGATATAAACTTATTTTAATCTAGAAAACTTTCTAATACTTGTAAAACGCCCATGTCATTATTTGATGGTGCTTCATATTTGGCAATCTTTTTAAGTTTTTCATGACCGTTTTTCATCGCATAACTGTACCCGGCCAATTCAATCATTTCACGGTCATTCATACCATCGCCAAAAGCGATGAGTTCTTCAGGTTTAACATTAAAATAACGCAAAAAATATTTAATACCTTGCCCTTTATTAACATTATTAGGCATAACATCAATATTATCGAAACCACTAGTAGTACAGTGAATATGTTCAGGGTTTGTTTGATTGAACTTTTTTTCTAGTTCGCCAGCGAGCTTGGATGAACAGTTTAGAGTTAGCTTAGTTAAACTGTCACTTGTAGGGATATCAACTAATTTGGCAATTTCGACTACATTGGGATAAAAGAAATGCATCATATTTTTAAAATGATTAGGAGCTTTTTTACTAATATAAGAATGTTCTAAGCCACTGGCAGCAATATGTACTTGTGGATAATTATTTTCAATAAAACTGATCAGTTTAATACCCGTTTTATAGGTAAAAACGTGACGGACAATTATTTTATTGTCTTGAGTGAGAATTGAACCATTATCAGCTACAATATCAATTCTGTCCAAAAAATCGTAGAAATCTTGGCGCAAACGTGATAAAGGTCTACCACTGGAAACTATAAAGTGCACGTGGTGTTGTCTCAACTTGGTTAAAATTTTTTCAAAGCGTTGATGATCATATTGTTTGTCATCATTTTCAAAAGTACCGTCCATGTCGACTGCTACCGCTTTAAAGGGAATATGTATCATTTTAATCTCCTTAATTAGTGTTACTAGTTATATTATATAGTAATTAGCGTTAGGTTTAACTCTAGATATTCATTAATTTAAAAGGAAAAGCAGAAATGTTACTGGCAACGTTTCTGCTTTTGTCTATATTTATTTAGTTGTAATGGGTTTTCTTTTACCAACTAACCAGCAAATTAAAATTGCACATATCGTTTCAATAATAATCAAAAAGATATTGATACCAATTTTTACCTGGCCAAAATTAATAACCGCATTATTGAATAAAGCATTTTTTTCACCTAAATAAAGGTCAAAGATAATGGAACCAATGATCAGGATGAACATAGTGATCCATTGTCTGCGATTAAATGCGATGCCGTATTCTTCTTCACGACGCCTAATACTTGGTAATATCACTCCCAAGCCGATTAAGACAATAATGGCAACGATGTTGATAATTAGTTCATACCACCAATAACCGCTGAATTTTTTAATATCTTGTGGGGCAATGCCTAAGATAGTAGCTGCAGCAGTAACTATTAATAAAAATAGTCCTGCAAGATATCCTAATTTATCGTTTTTAATAAAGACATAGTCTGAAGTAAACTTTTTAGAGTTTTTCCTAATTTGCATGAAGGAGAAAAATATCCAGCAAGTTACTCCCGGTGAGATAATGCCATTCAGGTTTAGCAGCCAATTGAAAATGTCGTTCATGTCTGGTAAAAAGATACCTAAGAGCATGATAAATGCCGATAAAGAAACGGTTAATACGTAACCATTGATCGGCAGACCATTTTTATCTTTTTTCTGTAAAAATTTAGGCATGTACTTATCACCAGTATCAGAAATGAGCATTCTGGTCATCGCGTCGAGTAGCACTGCTAATAAAGCAGCGTTGTAGAAAACAGAAGTCCAAGCCCAGACATAAAGCAAAGTTTTGCCTAAGCCGTATTGGTGTCCGACCATGTCAAATACGTAATAAGCTCCGTTCATTTTTAAATCGTTGGGAATATGATAACTGTTAAAATATATTCCCAGTGCAAATGAACCAAAAACTGTTAAAAAAATAGTCATTAAAGCAAGTGCAATCATTGCTTTAGGAAAATCAGACTTAGGCTTTTTCATTTTGGTCACATAAGGAGCAACCAGTTCACAGCCATTTAAGGCATAAATGAGCATTGCGATAGTTGTCCAATAATGCATGTCAAATTTGGGAATTAATGTCCGCCAGGTAAATGGTTGGGTAGCCATATGACCTCCTGATTTTGCCAGTCCTAGAAATGCCAGGAAAACAAACATCAAGGTCATAATAAGCATGAGTCCACCACCAATAGTGGATAAGACTTCCATTGAGTGAGAAAAATAATGTTCAACAATAATGAAAATAATAAACATGGCAAATGTCATTAACGCAAATTTTGTGTTAGAAATTTGGCTTTGAAACTTTTCCGAACCTGTCAGTGCCCAACCAATGTCAACTATAATTTCATTAGCAGAATCAACCGCATAGGGAATGGAAGCAGCCCAGTAAGTCCAGGCTGTAAAATATCCCAGAAATTCGCCATTAGTTCCACGAACCCAAGAAGATAAACCGCCACCTTCACTGTTGAAAACAGATCCCAGTTGCCCAACCATTAAAGAATAAGGAATAACATAGAATAAACACATGATAATCCATGAAGTAACAACTGGCATTCCTTGGTTTTGGAAGTTGTACATTATATCGTCTAACCCAATAACGGTACAAAAAGCCATCAAGGTTAAAACGGGCCAAGAAATATATTTTTTGTTTGCATTTATTTCTTCCACTAAAGTTCTCTCCTTTGAAAAACAACTAATGTTTTTATTTTACTAATTAAATAAAAAGATGACCAGAGGCTAGAGAAACTTATTTTAATGAAAGCACATTCATATTTAATTAAAAAAGCAGGAGAAATAGTTGCTTGTATTGAAATTTATGGTCCTGTGCGGTAAGATAATAACGTTAATGATAAGAAAAGAAAGAAGGATTCTTAAATGTCAGGACACTCAAAATGGCACAATATTCAAGGCCGCAAGAATGCACAAGACGCAAAGAGGGGTAAGATTTTCCAAAAATTATCTCGTGAAATTTACATGGCTGCAAAGAATGGTGGTCCTGACCCTTCCGGAAATCCTAACTTGCGCATGGTAATGGACAAGGCCCATGCTAACAATATGCCTAAGTCAAATATTGACCGTGCTATTAAAAAGGCAGAAGGCAATTCAGAAGAACATTATGATGAAATTACCTATGAAGGTTATGCACCAGGTGGTGTGGCTATCTTTGTCGAAGCTTTAACTGATAATAAAAATCGGACAGCTTCTGCAGTCAGAGTAGCGTTTACTCGTAATGGTGGTTCTTTAGGAGCAACTGGTTCTGTTGCTTATATGTTCAATCGTAAAGGTTATATTGTCATTGACCGCACAACTACTGATGCTGATGAAGATCAGATGTTACTTGACGTTATGGATGCTGGTGGAGATGACTTGCAAACCAGTGATGATGCTTATGAAATTTATACAGATCCAAAACAATTTGCGCAAGTTCGTGATGCACTTGAAAAAGATGGCTATAAGTTAGCCAACGCAGAATTGACAATGATACCTGAAAACACAACACCTGTTCCAGAGGATAAAAAAGAGCAATTTGACCATTTAGTTGATGCTCTGGAAGATGATGATGATGTTCAGAATGTTTATACGGCTGCAGCTGACGAAGAATAAGAAAATATTCATTTAATTTAATGGGTTCTCTAGAATCGAAAATTCGGTTTTAGAGAATTTTTTTATGTCTAAAATTATTTTTCAACTTCTCTGCTTTGTCTTCTTTAATAAGTATGTTTTTAAATCGTATTATGAATGAGTATTTAATGAGTAAAAGCAGCACTAACGTACGGCTTTTTTGTTTGAGTAAATAAAATTTAATCAAAGCCTGAATAATTTCTGATATCTATTTTATAAATTTAATTGTGAAGATTCCCAGTCTTTTTTAAATATATCTGAAAAAAATTTGCTTTTTTGCGTAATTAATTATGGTAGCAAGGAAAGGAGGTTTTTATGAAAATCAAAGCAGCTGTTAATTCTTTAATTGAAGATGCGATAAATGAGCATGCGAGCGACATTTTCTTTTTAATAGTTGGTGATAATTTAGTTGTTAAATTTCGCACAATAACTGGCTTAGAAAATCAAGCTGAATATTCCATAAATGAAGGCAAAGAAATGATCAATTTTTTGAAATTTGCTGCACAAATGGATATTGCCGAACATCGCAGGCCACAGGTAGGAGCTTTTGAGTATCATTTTCATGATCAAATATATTATCTGCGTTTATCCAGTATTGGAGACTTTAATGACTGTGAATCACTGGTAATTAGAATTATTTATCAAATAAACACAGGTGAATATTTTTTTGATGAGCAAATAGAAATTCTGAAAACTTTGGCGCATCAAAGAGGATTAATAGTCACTAGTGGTCCAACTGGCTCTGGTAAGACTACAACTATGTATAACTTGGCCAAAATGATTGGTCAGAATCAGATGGTCATGACAATTGAAGATCCAGTGGAAATACATGAAATAAATTTTTTGCAAACGCAGGTTAATCTCACGGCAGAAATTACATATTCCAGGTTGCTTGAAGCAGCTTTGCGTCATAGACCAGATATTTTAATAATTGGTGAAATTAGAAATGCGATAACGGCAAGGCTTGCAGTAGATGCTGCTTTAAGTGGTCATCTTGTTTTAGCAACTGTCCATGCTAAAAGTACTTTGCAGACCATTTCGAGATTAGAAAGTCTGCAGATTAACACGGCGGATCTCTATAACTGTTTAACCGCGGTCAGTTATCAGCGACTATTGCCAACTGATAAAGGTTTTGCCTGCTTAATAGACATTGATAGTGGAAGCCAATTACAAGCGGACATAAGCAAGCATAAGCGAGGTGATTATGTTAATTGGCACCAAAATTTGGTCAAGCTAAAGGAGAGGAATCAAATTAGTGAACAGGTCTTTGAAAAATTTCAGGCAGGATAAATTATCAAATAAAGAGCGCTTAGAATTTCTTGAATATTTACAAAATAGTTTGTCAAATGGCTTTTCATTAAATACGAGTTTGGAAATGATGCCAATAATATGGCCTCAAAAGAAAATTTTATTTAATAGTTTGAGTAAAAGAATTCAGTCTGGAAAGAAACTAAGTTCTGAAATGTTGAATTTGGGCTTTCCCAAGACTATTGCTACTCAGATTGAGCTATCGATGGTACAGGGAAACCTAATTGAATGTTTAACCCAAATTGCAACTCTTACTCGTTTGAAACATGAGCAAATAAAAAAGTTGAAATCTGAAATGACATACCCTTTTATTTTAGTGTTAATGATGATTTTTCTTCTATTATTTATGCAGACTTTTGTATCTAAGCAGTTTGCTGAAACAGGTGAACATACTGGAGACTATCTGCTATTGCTTTTATTAATTTTGAGTTTAGGCTTAGTTTATTTTATGAGCAGAATACTTCTGTTACTAAGAAAACAAGATTATCGCTCTTTGAAGAGACTTAGTGGCTTTCCAATTATCGGGCCGTTAATTCAAATTTATGTGAAATATATCCTGATCTATGATACCGGACTACTACTAGCTAGTGGTTTTTCCTTACAAAAAATTTGTGACTATTCAGCCATGCAAGTTAAGGGATCTTTACAACAATATGTAGGGAAAAAAGTCGGTAGACAGCTGGCTCAGGGGATGAATCCTGAAGAAATCATAGAAAAAGAACAATTTTTACCTAATGAAATTTTATTGCTGTTAAAAGCCGGAGCAACAAGAGATGACTTGAGTAAAAAGTTTTTATTATTAGGACGTTCTTTTTTTAATGATTTAACACAAAAGATTGAGAAATTAATAGTAAATGTTCAACCCATTTGTTTTATTTTAATCGGTTTATGCATTATTGGATTATATTTGAAACTTTTATTGCCAATGTATGCAATGATGCAAGAAATATAGGAGGAAAAAGTGAAAAACATTTTGACAAAATTTACACCTAAGAAACGCAAGGTAAAAGGGTTTACTTTAATTGAAATGGTAGTAGTGGTTGCAATTATAGTTATGCTGCTTATAATCATTGCACCAAATTTAACAAAGCAAAAAAATAGTGCTAAAGAAAGGACTAATGATGCTTTTAAAACAACCTTGCAAACTCAAGCTACACTTTACGAAGATGACAAAGATCGTAATGGTAAAGAAATTAATTTTCAAAATATGTTTGATGATGGCTATTTAACTAAAAAACAATTTACAAAGTCTAAAAACTATACGGTTACTGATGGTGTAGTTGAAAGAAATGCTAAATAAGTTCAAACTGCAGGGTTTTACTCTAATTGAAATGGTTGTTACCCTAACTATTACGCTTGGTTTAGCCAGCTTAGGTGCTATAAAAATAAATGAATATAGAGAAAAGCTTATACTGGAAAATACAGTTGAAGAAATTAAGAGCTCTATTGAACATGCAGCAAGAAGATCAGCAATACAAAATCGCACAAGTATAGTCAGATATTATCCTCCGTCAAAAAAATTGATAATTATTGGTGGAAAAAAGCCGCAGATAATAAAAATGAAACCACAAATAAGTATAAGCAACTTAAGTCTATTGAAAATTTCAATTAGTGGCTCATTACCACCTCACACAATCACTGTTTGTAACCATCAATACACTCGAAGAGTGAAGTTGCAAATGACCTGGGGACGAGCAATTGATGGTAAATAGGAAAAAAAGCGGCTTTTTGATGATGGAGAGCATGATTAGTCTAATGATTGCTCTAATGGGTGTCACGACCTTAGCATTAACTGTCAGAGAAAGTAGAATAATCGAGCGCAGAATAGAGCAAAAAACTGATCGAGCATATGCTTGGCGCGTTTTAAAAGAGCATGAAATAAAAAGAATATTAGTTCATGATCACATTTATGAGCTTAATGGTAAAAATAGCATTTATGATAAGACAGAAGAAAAGATATACAAAATTAAAACCTAAAGGCTTTATTTTGGCAGAAGCTGTGTTTGCGGTCTTTATAACATTGATCGTAGTACTGATTCTACAGAATTTATTAAAAAGTCTTACATTAGCAAATAAAGTTCAACATCGCACTGACGACATTGTATTTTCTTACGTGCAGCTAAACCGATTTATTAAGGGTAAAGATAGCCAAAGAGTATTTACTTTACCAGAGAGATCCAATTCTGAAAAGGCTGTTTTTGAAAAAATTGATGCGCAAGGAAACGATACAATATATCGTTTGGCACAATATAAAAAGATGTTACGTGTGACTACTCCTGAAGGTGGACACATGCCGCTATTATTAAATGTAAAAAAGTCCAGTTTTACCACTAGAGATAAAATGTTGCAAATAAATGTTACGGAAGCAGATGGCAGAAAATCAGAGTTATATTTCAAATTTGGCACTAGACCAAAAAATAAAGAGAAGGAATTAAATGAGCAAAAACAAAAACAAAAGCCTAAGACTAAAAGCTAACGCGTTTCTTAGCAGCATTCTGGTATTAATCACTTGTTTAATTTTTATTCAATTTTATCTGGATATTTATCAAGAAAGTATGGAAAATGATTTTTTATTAATTGAATATTTAATTAATGATTGATTCTCTTGCTCTAATTGCCTTTCTTCTATTAAAATGTTTAAGAGATAAGGGGAATAAGCAATGGATAATATAGAAAAACTGTTTAATAATTTCTTAGACTGTGTTAACTGTTTACAAGAGGCACTGAATGTCTCATTTGGTGAAGCTCTGACAGAAACTTTTGATAATCTCGAAAATAATCAAATTAAGGTTGAGCTGGGAGCTCCCGACAAAAAAACGGTTCAAAAATTGAGTCAAAAATATGCAAAATTAAATTATAATGAACTTTCCAATAATTTAAAGTTGCAGATCTTTACTTATTTAACTTTAAAAGCGGTTAATGAAGATGGACTAGATGTCAATCAAATGCCAACACCGCCAGCGATTTCAACAGTGATTGCAATGTTTATGTTAAAACTTTTACCAAAAGAAAAATTGATAATCACTGATCCAGCAATTGGAACTGGGAATTTATTATTTTCTGTGATTAATCAGTTGAAAAGTGCAAATCATTCGAAGTCTGATTTTGAACTTTATGGTATTGATAATGATGAAGAAATGTTGAGCTTTGCTGATATCGAAGCTCATTTGAATGATATTGATATCGAAATGTTTTGTCAGGATGCTTTAACTCCATGGATGTTTAAAAGCCCTGATGTTGTAGTAAGCGATTTGCCAGTTGGCTATTATCCACTTGATAAAAATGCCAAAAATTTTGCTACCAAATCTGAAAATGGTCATTCGCTTGCTCATCTTTTATTTATTGAACAGATCATTAAAAATCTTAAAGCCGGTGGTTATGCTTTCCTAATTGTGCCTCAAAATATTTTGTCTGGCAAGGGTGGTAGTGACTTTATGCCATGGCTAACTGATAAGGTTTTTCTGCGTGCAATAATTGAGTTACCGGACAGTGCCTTTCAAAATAAATTTAATCAAAAATCAATTATAGCCTTTCAAAATCATGGAAAAGATATCAGAAATAGTGAAGTTTTTCTCACAAAGTTAGACTCATTTAAAAGTGAACAGGACCTAATAAAGCTTAATGTTAAACTAAATGAGTGGTATACTAAAAACATTGATTGATTTGTGAAATTTATAAAGTCATGTTTATGGAGGAATTAGATTTATGAAAAAAGTTTTAGCAATCAACTCAGGCAGTTCTTCATTTAAATATAAGTTGTTTGCTTTACCTGAAGAAAAGGTTTTAGCAAGCGGACTTGCTGACAGAGTTGGTATTGATGGCTCTTCCTTTGAAATTGAATTGGCTAATGGTGAAAAACACGCTGAGGATGTAGCAATTCCAGATCAGGAAACTGCTGTTAATTTGCTGCTTAAGGCTTTAAAAGAATACCATGTGATTAGCGATTTGAGTGAAATTGTAGGTGTTGGACATAGAATAGTTGCAGGAGGAGAAGACTTTAAAGATTCTGCTCTGATTGATAAGAAAAATCTACAAAAAATTTATGATTTAAAGGAATATGCACCACTTCATAATCCAGCTGAAGGTAAAGGAATTGAAGCTTTTATGAAATTGCTGCCTGGTGTTCCTGAAGTAGGCGTTTTCGATACCTCATTCCATCAAACTTTAGACCCAGTTCACTATATGTACTCAATTCCTTATCATTATTATGAAAAATATGGTGTTCGTAAGTATGGTGCTCATGGTACTTCTGTTCGTTATATTGTAGGACGCGCTGCTCAGATGTTGGGTAAAGATGTTAAAGATTTAAGGTTAATTGTTTGTCACCTTGGTTCAGGTGCATCCATCACTGCAGTTAAAGATGGTAAGTCTTTTGATACATCTATGGGCTTTACCCCATTGGCTGGTATCACTATGGGTACACGTTCAGGTGATGTTGACCCATCTGTTTTGCAATATATCATGAATAAAGACCATATTGATATCAATGAAATGATAGATATTTTGAATGATAAATCTGGCCTGTTGGGAATTTCTGAAATTTCTTCTGATATGCGTGATCTAGAGAATAATTCTGATAAAAAAGCTGATCTTGCAAGAGCAATTTTTGTTAATCGTGTTATCCAATATATTGGTTCTTATATGGTGGAAATGAAGGGCGCAGATGCAATTATTTTCACAGCAGGTGTGGGAGAGCATGATTCAGGTATTCGTGAGAACGTAATGAAATCTTTTGAATTCATTGGCTTAAAGCCTGATTTAGAAGCTAATAAATCCAATGGCGAGAAATTTATTACTAAACCAGATTCAAAGATTAAAGCTCTAATTATTCCAACTGATGAGGAATTAATGATTGAACGTGATGTAGTTCGATTAGCACATTTAAATTAATAATAGTAGACAAATGGATGAACCGTTAAGAAACTTTCTTAGCGGTTTTCTTTTGTTTTGACTTTTTTATGGTAGGCAGAGTTTCCTAGTATTTCTATAACCAATATTTCATAGTAATTCAGTGCGCAGTTAAGACAAAATACTATATATTTTATAATAATTTTTATCAGGTATAATTATTTGTGCAAATAAACGCTTAAAAATAATCTTTAATCAAATTAATGTTATAGTTCTGTATTTGAGTTAATATTAGGCAAGATTGCTCTATTATGTTATAATTATTGTTACCAAAAGCGGGGGTGTTTTGGGATTCGACAGGCGTAGATTCGCATTGACTGCGGTTCGTAGGTCACGTCTACGTAAAAACGTCACAGTTTTATAACTGCAAATAAAGAAAATTCTTACGCATTAGCTGCCTAGTTTAGGCGCATGTGTTGCTTGTTTTCGGATTACTCACGTCTGAATTCAAGTATCAACTTAGTGAGTTACGTTTAACTACCTCATCTGAATAGTTAAAAAGAGTCATTTCAGGTTAGCTAGTCCATACTAGCCCTGTTATATGGCGTTTTGGACTAGTGAAGTTCAAATAATGTAACTATGATCGTAGATGTCAGTGACGGAATGCGTTTGGACAGGGGTTCAATTCCCCTCACCTCCATAAATATTTAAATAAAGCCCTATGAATAAAGCATTCATAGGGCTTTATTTTGTCTTCGCACGGCATAAAAGAATAAATAATCTAAATATTTTATTCTTTGAATATGGAAACCAAAGTGAAGTGTTTGTTAATAGATAACAATTCATTTTTTGATAAACATTTTCTGTGAAAGATCATTCAGTAAAAATAATATGAAGCAATTAATCGTGTAGCAAAAATGCTTATTAACTATATAGACAATGGAATCAATAGAGTCTTATGATAAAGGGGAAGCAGTAAAAAACAATAAGTAAGTGTTATAAAATGAAAAAAGTGAAAATAAATGTTACTTGTTATTCACTGAGTATTTAAAAATGATGATTTACAAGCTTATCTATTACCGTATCAAAATTATATAAAAATTGTTTGATGACTAAGAAGTTGATGAAATGGATCCACATAAAATGACATTGCAAGAGTTAGGAAAACATTTTTACGGTAGAACTGTTCAATTTAAGTTAAAAAATGGTAAAACGAAAACAATGTTTGTCCAAGATATTATGAATGAAGAAGATGATGAACCGAAATTAACTTTTATTAGAGGTTCTGAAGAAAATGAAGTTCGCATCTCAGAAATTGTGACTGCATGTGAAATCAAGAAATAAAATTTTAATCAAAAAAATGACCTCCAAATATTTTATGAATTTTGAGGTCACATTTTGAAATAATTGTATTTTAATTGAATAGTTTAATTTTAGTTAGTTGTATTAAAGTTTACCATTCCACTTGTAATTATAAATCCACTTATTTAAAATCCAATCAAATTAGGTAAAGACCTTTTTGTCTTAATACCTGTTCAGATGTTTTATCAGCAGGAGAATAACTATTATTTAGTAGTTCTGATATATACCAAGAATTATATTTGACACAGGTTACAATTCTTATAATTAGTCCTATAATTCCAAAAGAACAAAATTCAAGTAATTGAATAATTCCAAAAAGAATGGCAAACTTCTAGTCTCCTCTGAAGATTGGTACCCACGCACCAAAGAAAAGGGCTGTCCAACTTGCCCCAACTTTTACCTGTTTTATTACTCCTTTTTTATCACTTTTTAAATTTGCTTTCATTATTACACTCTTTAATTTTTACCTTAGATTTTAGGTCGCTAGCAAGATGGACAAATCTTGAGAAAATCTGCTATTCTATTTATATATATTTATTATACTAAAAATAAATCAAAAAACGATCTGATTTAAAAACTATTTTACTAACAATAAAACTACTTAAATTAATTTGAACTTAAAAAAGGCAAATTATGTGCGTTTTAATAGTTAAGTACATAGTCTGTCGTAAATTTGAAAAGAATTGACAATGAAAAATTTAACACAAAAAAACAAACTACTTTTAGGCTATGCCATTTCAGGACTGGGTGATCAATTTTACACTTTTGCAATTCCACTGCTGATGCTGTCTAGAACTCATTCATCAGTCATAATGGGACTGTTGACTGCAGTTGAATATCTGCCCACAGCATTGTTTGGACTAACAATTGGGCCCATTTTTGATATATACTCTCGTAAGAAAATCATGCTCTTTTCTTTAATAATGCAAATGGTGCTAATTATAATTGCACCATTTATGGTTATAAAAAACATTTCATTATATTGGCTTTTATTGGTAGTCTTTATACTTGGTACATTTGATTTAATTACTTGGACCGGATATCAAATTTTCATAGCCGAGTCGGTTAAAAAAGAAGAACTTTCATCTGTTTCAGGACAAATGGGATTAATTTCATCGATTCAAAAAACTTTTGGTCCAGGTATTGCAGCTGTCATTATTAATTTAATTAATTATATTGGTGGCTTTTTACTGGATGCCTTAAGCTTTGGTTACTTAACTTATGTTATTAAAGATTATGAACCTTTACATACAGAAAAAAAGTCAGTAAAGGGTGAAAAGTCTTTTAATAAAAGTGCAAAAGAGGGAATCACCTTTTTATTTGCACATCATGATATTAAATGGCTAATCGCAAGTTTTTTTGTGGCAAACATTGGCTTTCAAGCAGTTGTTCCCATGCTTACTTTTTTGTTAAAACAAGAAATGAATGTTTCTGTTAATTTGGTCAGTATCTTTTTCACGGTAGCAGCGATTGCAAGTATTCTAGGCAATTTTATTTATTTACGTATTAATAAAAACATGAGACTTGGTACGCAAATGATTCTGATTGCTTCACTTATAATGATCGGTTTCATGATCATGCTCAATGTTCAATCTTACTTTTTAGTCACTTTTGGTTACGCAATGGTTTCGTTTGGTAGCGTCTGGTCGCAAGCCAACTTCTTTACTGTTATTCAAGCAGAAACTCCATCTAAATTTAAAGGAACAATAACTTCGATTTCAACTTCGTTAACCAGGATTATAGGGCCAATTATGTCACTAATTAGTGGTTTTCTAATCAAAGCAGAAGTCCATTCAATATTTATTGTTGCCGCTGTCTGTATGTTTTTTTCAATGCTTATAACTGTAGTTACTGGTTTAGGTAAATTAGGAAAGCTATGAAAATTATTATTTTGTCACTAAAAAATATTTTATTAAATTCCAGTAAAGGACTAACCTCTAATTTAGATTAGAGATTGTCCTTTTAATGTTACCCTGAATTTTTTTCTTAAAAATCCACACATAGAATAGTGGCTAAAGTTTCATATTCTAAATAAAGATTTGATCGGCTTATTAATCTATAAATTTAGTTTTAAATATTTGGTATTATAGGTAAGAGGGTTGTGTTTTTTGTATACTTTGATATGTTTTTCATTCAGAGAATAAGAAGGGATATTAAATGAATCCAGTCCAAGCGAATATTTTAGGAAACTTGACGAAAACTATTAGTGTTGATTCAAGTGACGTAGATACAATTTTAGCTAAGTACTTTATTAGCCATTATTATGATGCAAAAGAATTTAATATCTATACAATCGCTGAGAAATGTAACGTATCTCGATCCAGCATCAGAAGATATTGTCAGCGAATAGGTTTTGAAAATTTTTTTAATTTAAAAAAGGCAATGATTGAAAATAATTCTAAGGGGGACGTAGTTACTGATTCTGCTTACAGAAAAAACTTAACTTCAGAAATTCTTGCTATTATACGAGAGTTGGATAATCGAATGAATACTGATGAAATAGGCAGGATAAGTAAAAGAATAAAAAATTCTTCTAATTTTTACATACTCGCAGAAAATACTGAAAATAATGTTTCCAAGGAGTTCCAAATCGAATTAGCAAGGTGCGGAAAAATAGTTTTTCCAATAACAACAAAAGCACAATTTTTACAAATAAAAGAAAATTTCCAAAAAACAGATTTAATATTTTCTATTTCCATTACAGGAAAATACGCAGAAAAGATTGGTGATTATGTTAAAAGCTGCCCTTCAAAATCAATCTTAATAACCTGTAATAGACTGAAAGAATTTACAAATAGATTTACGTACGTATATTTTATGAGTCATGTTGATCAAACCGCTAATGCTCAAATATATAGAGAATTTGGTGTCCCTTACTTCCTTGCAATTTTGGCTAATAATTACAGGAATCTTTTTTTGAACCCTATGGATAAATAGGGTTCAAATGCTGATGCGCCTTGCTTCCCAGTCAAATCTATAATTTGGATAGATGAGGAAGAGAGGAAGATAGATATGAAAAAGTACATTGAAAAACCGATATTTCCAAAAGGATTTTTATGGGGAGGGTCATCATCCTCATGGCAAATTGAAGGAGCAGTTGAAGAAGACGGAAAGACTTTATCTTTAATGGATTTAAACTCAAGAAAGAAAAAGCCCTATGCCGATGACACATATGCTTCTGATCATTATCACCACTATAAGGAAGATATACGTTTGATGGCCAAAGCAGGTCTAACATCCTATAGATTCTCAGTATCTTGGTCTAGAATTTATCCAACTGAAGATGGTAAATTGAATCAGCAAGGAATAGATTTCTATAATGATTTAATTAATGAGTTATTGAGATATAATATTACGCCAATTGTTACCATTTACCACTATGATATGCCGGTATGGATAGACCAAGAATATGACGGCTGGTATGGCAGAGGGATAATAAAAGAATTTGATAAATATGCCAGAACGCTTTTCTCTGAATTTGGCGATCGTGTCAAATATTGGCTTTCAATTAATGAACAAAATATGCAAATTTGCTACGGTGATTGGTTGGGCATAGACAAGCATCCGAATACATGGTTTAAGGACAAATGGAAAGTTAACCATGTTATGAATTTGTGCCATGCTAAAGCAGTTATTGCTTGTCATGAATTAGTTCCTGGTGGCAAAATTGGGCCTGTTCCTGGATATGTTCCTATTTATCCTTATTCATGTAATCCGCAAGATCAAATTGCTGCTATGAATGCCGAAGAACTAACAGAAAAAGTGTGGGATGATCTTTATGCGCATAGAGAATACAATGGTTTTATAAAAAACTATTGGAAACAATATCAAATTAATCCAGATATTCGTCCTGGAGACATGGACTTAATAAAACAAGCTAAAATTGACTTTTTTGGTTTAAATTGTTACAGGTCAAATACAGCAAAATATTGTTCTCAAAATGATACATCTCAAGCATACATACTCAATAAGACTGGTAAAAAGGGTGGATTAATATTCCCTAAAGTTCCTGGCCTATATCAATTGGTAAGAAATCCTTATGTTGAGTACACGGATTGGGATTGGGAAAAAGATCCTGTTTCTTTAAGATATATGTTGCGTTATGTTTGGGATCATTATCAATTGCCAATGATTATTACTGAAAACGGTTATGGAGAACATGAAAAAGTAAGTGATGATGGAAAAGTTCATGATCCAGAAAGAATAACCTTTTTGCGCGAACAAATTAAACAAGTTGGTTTAGCAATACAAGATGGCTGTAAAGTGTTGGGATATAACCCTTGGACTTTTTTAGATGTGCTAAGTACAGGTAATGGCATGTCAAAACGATATGGCTTTGTTTATGTTAACACTACCGATGAAAAGAAACTTGATTTTAGAAGAATACCTAAGGATTCATATTACTGGTATTCAAAGTTAATTAAGTCAAATGGAGAAGATTGGGGTGAATAACATGCTCAGCTATAAAAGTTTGGCGAAACAAATTTATGACAATGTTGGAGGAAGTAAAAATATTGAAAATATAAATCATTGTGCTACGAGACTACGTGTACGTGTTCATAATGTTCAAAATATAAATGATATAGCAATTAAAAATATAGAACAGGTGGCAGGCACTGTAAATCACGGAAAAGAATATCAAGTAGTTATCGGAACAGATGTAGCAAACGTTTATAACGAAATTATTAAGATTAATGGTACTATCGATAAAACAGATCACCAAAGCCATGAAAAAACAGATAATATAAAAAATACTAATTTTTCTTGGTCAAATCTTGGGCATACTATAATTGACTTTATATCAGGTACTTTTGTACCAATACTAGGAGTTTTAGTTGCTGCTGGATTGATTTCCGCAGTTTTAAATATTGGAACATCATTTTTTGGATTAAGTACCAAGAGTGGGACTTACACAGTTTTATTTGCTATTTATCAAGCAGGCTATTTCTTTTTACCTCTTTATTTGGGGTACAGTGCAGCCCGAAAATTAAATCTGAATCCTATGATGGGTGGATTTTTAGGTGCTGTTTTAGTATATAAAACTATTGATTCGGCAAAAGGTTTGAGCTTTTTTGGATTACCTATTCCACAAATACAATATAATACCTCTGTAATTCCTGTTTTGTTGGGCATTATCTTTATGAAATTGGTTGACCTAGTTTTGGAAAGGGTGGTTCCGAAAAGCATTAAATTTTTCGTAAACCCTTTAGTTACAATGCTAATTGTTGTTCCAATAACTTTATTATGGTTAGGTCCTCTGGGGTTTCAAATTGGTTCTATTATTGCTAATATTTTAAAATTTATCAATTTAAAATTTGGCTGGTTTTCTGTCGGAATCATTGCAGCGATCACTCCATTCCTTGTTATGACTGGTACCAATCAGGCCTTATTTCCAATTTGTATTGCAGCCGTTTCAACTACTGGATATGATGCCTTCATTCTTCCTGGTATGTTAGCTGCTAATGTGGCAGTAGGTGCATCAGCTTTGGCTGTAGCTGTATATAGTAATAATAGTAAAGAAAAACAGTTAGGCCTCTCTTCTGGCCTGACAGGTTTAATGGGTATAACGGAACCAGCATTATTTGGTATCTTAATTAAAAATAAAATTGCATTTTTAAGCACAATGGCTACTTCAGGTTTAGTTGGAATTTTAGCAGGATTTTTGGGATTAAAACAATATGCAATTGTTTCACCTGGAATTGCAGCTTTACCAACTTTTATACACGCAAATAATGGACAAATGGATATGAATCTATGGATTGCAATATTAGTTCTTTGTTTATCAGCTTTATTGTCTTTTGGCTTAACTTTATTTTTTGGCAAAAAAGACCAACGAAAAGCTACAAATAATATATATTTACCAGTTAAAGGAAAAATTATCCCTTTAAGTAACGTAAAAGATGACATGTTTTCAAAGGGTATGCTTGGAGATGGTTTTGCTGTTATACCAGAAAGTGAGGAGATTTATAGTCCTGTAACTGGCGAGGTAACAATGATTGCAAAAAGTAAGCACGCTTTAGGATTAAAAACCCAAGATGGTACTGAAATTTTACTTCATCTGGGAATTGATACTGTTGATTTAAATGGTGAACCTTTCAAAGTAAAAGTAAAAAAAGGACAGCAAGTAAAGCATGGAGATATTCTTGTTGATATGAATTTGAATATGATTAAGGCGAAAGGAAAAGATCCAATAGTTATTGTTGTTTTAACTCAAAAAAACAAAAAAGTTAAAAATAAAAACTTTTCAGTTAACAATTTTGAACAAGACGTTGGTCAAATACTTTTTAGCGAGTAAAGTTATAACACTGGCAACCTGCAAAAACTTCAGCAAGTTGCTTTTTGTTTTTTATAAATAAGATGTTCTAATTTTATATACATTTATTTCAAGCTCAGGCATTTTTACAAAGAAAGAAAATAATTCTGTAATAAATAACATTATTTTAAACCTTGTTAACAACAATAATAATCATATGATTTAAAATAAATTATTAATCTACTGATAAAGAACGATTTAAAATATTACAAATAGCTGGATTTTTATATATCGCAACAACATCGTATTTTAGTTTAGGCAAGTTGGGCAAAAAAGTAACATGATTATCATACATTTTCGGCAGTGGCAGTTCTTCCGGATAAATTGCCATGCCATGATTCAACACAACGTTTGCTAGAGCAGCGTCGAAACTATCTAGGTAAATTATTTGGTCATAACTGATATTCATTTTATCCAGAATATTTTTAATTTTTGTTTGTACGTCATTATTATCAGTAGCAGTCCATTTTTGTAAGAAAAGGGGCTGCTTTTTTATAGCCTCTTTCTTCAGAATGCCTTTTTGGTCAATAGCCTTTTTATTCAACAAAATGCCGAAATTGGCAGTGCCAACTTTTCTAACATGGATATTTTTAATTTTACTGACGGCAGTGGAAAACCCAATCAATACGTCATAATCGCCTGCATCAAGTTTAGGGATGCTAGCGGCAAAATTTTCAGTATCAAGTTGTAATTGTAAATCAGGATTGTTTTTTGCAAGAGAATGTGCCAGTTCAACAGCCCAATAATCAAAAGCGTGCAAATAATGTATTCTTAACGTTTGAAAAGAATTGTTCAACTGACTGATTTTTTCGCTAAATTCGTAATATTTGTTTAGCACGGGCACTGCACAATGGTACAAATTAATTCCGGCTAAAGTGACCTTAAAATGGGAAGTTGACCGATCAATTAGCTGAACGCCTAAGTCTTTTTCTAAATTTTTAATCGCATTGCTAATTGCGGTTTGAGAGACAAAATTTCGTTTTGCAGCAGGGGTAAATCCTTGAGTTTCAACTACGTCAATAAAGTACTTATATGTTAATAAACTGTATTTCATCGCACTATGTCCTTTTGCTTATAACTTTAACTAATAAGTTATTATCATTATATGTTAGCGCTTCCCAAAAAGCGAGGGTAAAATTGAATTGTAACGACAGTTACCTTTACTAAATTAGTTTTAAGACTAAAAAGGAGAAAGTATAATGGCTGAAAAATATATTTTAGCGATTGATGAAGGTACTACTAGTACAAGGGCAATTATTTTGGACCATTCTGGTAAAAAAGTAATTGACTCACGGAAAGAGTTTAATCAGTATTTTCCTAAACCTGGCTGGGTAGAACATGATGCCAATGAAATTTGGAACTCAGTTTTATCCACAATTGCCAATTCATTTATTAACTCAGGGATTAAGCCCAACCAAATTGCGGCTATCGGTATCACCAATCAGCGTGAAACGACTGTTATTTGGGATAAGAAGACCGGCTTGCCTATTTACCATGCAATTGTATGGCAATCACGGCAGACTTCAGATATTGCCGATAAAATTATTGCTGATGGCTATACAGATATGATCCATGAAAAAACGGGACTAATTCCTGACGCCTACTTTTCAGCTACCAAAATTCGCTGGATTCTTGATCATGTTCCAGGAGCTCAAGAACGTGCAGAAAACGGTGAATTATTGTTTGGTACTATTGATTCATGGTTAGTATGGAAATTAACTGGTGGCAAAGTCCATGTCACTGATTACACTAATGCCAGCCGGACAATGCTTTTTAACATTACCAAACTGGATTGGGATGATGAAATACTTAAGTTATTAAACATTCCAAGGAAAATTCTGCCTGAAATTCGGTCTAATTCTGAAATATACGGTACTACGGCTGAATTTCACTTTTATGGTAGTCAAGTACCAATTGCCGGCATGGCAGGTGACCAGCAATCAGCTTTGTTTGGGCAGTTAGCATTTGAGCCGGGAATGGTTAAAAACACCTATGGCACCGGTGCATTCACCGTTATGAATACTGGCGAAAAACCTAAATTTTCAGCTAATAATTTGTTAACTACTGTGGCTTATGGCATAAACGGCAAAGTAAATTATGCTTTAGAAGGTAGTATTTACGTAGCTGGTTCAGCTATTCAGTGGCTGCGTGATCAACTGGGCATTATTGATGACGCTCCTCAATCAGAAGAAGCTGCCAAGCGCTCAAAAGATAATAATGAAGTTTTCGTTGTTCCTGCTTTTACCGGTCTAGGTGCTCCGTACTGGGATTCTAATGTCCGAGGTGCTGTTTTCGGTCTGACTCGGGGAACAACCAGTGATGACTTTACCAAAGCCACGTTACAGTCTTTGGCTTATGAGAGTCGTGATGTTATTGATACGATGCACGAAGATACTAAAATTCAAATTCCAAAATTAAAGGTTGATGGTGGTGCTGCTAATAATGACTATTTAATGCAGTTCCAAGCTGATATCTTGGGTATCGAAATTGAGCGTGCTGCCAACCTCGAGACAACGGCATTAGGTGCAGCTTTTCTTGCTGGTTTAGCAATTGGCTTTTGGAAGGATTTTGATGAAATCAAGAAAATTCAAAAAGTAGGTAAAACCTTTAAACCGCAAATGAGCAGTGCAGAAAGAGATCACCTTTATGAAGGCTGGAAATCAGCTGTTAAAGCTGCTCAGAGCTTTTCATATAAGCCATACCAGAAAAACAATTAGAAATTTTTATTAAAAAGAAAGAGGCCAAATCATGGCGTTTTCAATTGAAACCAGAAAAGAAGAAATTGAACGTTTAAAAAATGAAAAATTAGATTTGCTGGTTATCGGAGGCGGTATTACCGGAGCAGGCGTTGCTCTTCAGGCCAGTGCAGCCAAAATGAAGACAGGCTTGATTGATATGCAAGACTTTGGTGGAGGCACTTCATCAAGGTCTACCAGACTTGTACATGGTGGTATTCGCTATCTGAAGACTTTTGATGTCCAAGTCGTTTCTGATACAGTCAAGGAACGTGCTGTTATCCAGCATATCGCTCCACATATGACCCAACCCGATCCTATGATTTTGCCAATTTATGACGAACCAGGGACAACGTTTACTATGTTCTCGGTAAAAGTAGCGATGGATCTTTATGATCATTTAGCAGGTATTGAAGGAGATTCACCTTTAATTAGATATGCCAACTACATGATGGATAAGGAAGAAACCTTAAAACGAGAACCACAATTAAATAGTGAGAACTTGCAGGGTGCAGGTGTTTACTTGGATTATCAAAATAACGATTCCCGCTTGGTAGTAGAAAATGTTAAAAAGGCCCATGAATTAGGGTGTCTAGCTGTTAGTCGCCTGAAGAGCATCGAAATTTTACATAATGATCAAAAACAAGTTAATGGTGTTCGTGTTCATGACAATTTAACTGGTGAAGAATTTGAAATTCATGCCGATGTTGTTATTAACACTTCTGGGCCTTGGTCAGATTTGGTAAGACAAGAAGATAAAGAAGTTTACAAAAAACCGCGTTTGCGTCCTACAAAAGGTGTCCACTTGGTAGTTGACCAGTCCCGCTTGACTGTGCCACAGCCAACATATTTTGGTTCAGGTACTGCTGATGGCCGAATGATTTTCACTATTCCTCGGGAAGGTAAAACCTATTTCGGCACAACGGATACTGACTTTACGGGTGATTATGCTCATCCTACTGTTGAACAAAGCGATGTAGACTACTTGTTAAATATCATCAATAAAAAGTATCCTGCTGCTCATTTAACAATTAATGATATCGAAGCCAGCTGGGCTGGTGTACGTCCTTTAATCGAAGTAGAAGTTGAAGGTAACGAAGCTGCAGATGCAGCAACTGGTGCCAGCGTTTCTGACAGTACTTCAGCGCCATCTGCCGTATCACGTGGTAGTTCGTTAACTGAAGCAGAAGATGGGTTGATCACTTTGGCCGGCGGTAAGTTGACAGATTACCGGATCATGGCTAATGGTGCAATGAAGAAAATCCAGCAAAAATTTCATGACGAGTTTTCTAAAAACTTTACCTTGCAAGATTCAGCTGAAATTAAAGTTGCTGGTGGTGATTTCGATTCTGACAATGCAGAAGCAGAACTTGCTCGCATTGCTAAAGATGGTGTGGCTGCCGGTCTTGCAGCTGATGATGCAAAAGAGATTGCAAACTTATTTGGTTCTCAGGCGGAGCAAATTTATGATTATGCCCAAACAATCAAACCAGAAAAAGGATTGAGTATTGGTGAAACTGCAGCTCTTGATTACTCGCTGGCAGAGGAAATGACATTAACACCAGTTGACTATCTATTAAGACGTACTTATCATATTTTATTCAAGAGTGATACTTTAGACCAAGTAAAGAATGGCGTGATTAAGCGCATGTCTGATTATTATGGCTGGGATAATGCTCAAAGAGAACAATATGAAAACGAGTTGGAGCATGAGATTGCAGAATCAAGACTGGAGGGATTGAAGAGTAAAAGAAAGTAGCAGATAACAATAAAAATAGTAGTAAATTATTCCCCATCTAAAAACCTGTCAAAACAATATGACAGGTTTTTTCTTTGGTGTTTTCTAAGCAATATATTAAAATAAATGAAATTATTAAATATAAGTATTTTATTCGGAAACCAGCTCTTAAAATAATAACAATTGTTTTCATATTTGAAAAAATAGTTTTAAATTTATACTTTAAAAGATTAAACTAATAGTGAGGTGATCATAATGGAGCCATTTTTTCTTACCCCGTATTTTAGACCCAAAATTTGGGGCGGGCGCAAATTAAAAACTATTTTTAATTACGACGTACCTGATGGTAAAGTAGGAGAAGCTTGGGTTATTTCCGGCTATAAGGATGATGCTTCAACTATTACAAACGGCGACTTCGAAGGACAAAGTTTACGTAAAGTATATCATGAAAACCCGGAACTATTTGGTAACCCCAAGAGTGAGGAATTTCCACTTCTCGTTAAGTTTTTGGATGCCAATGATAATCTATCTGTGCAAGTCCATCCCAATGATGAATATGCTCGTAAAGTAGAAAATGACAGTGGAAAAACCGAAAGCTGGTATGTGTTACAAGCGGATCCAGGATCATATCTAATATATGGTCATACTGCTAAAACACGCTCAGAACTTGCTGATATGATTCACAAGGGCGAATGGGACAAATTATTGCTCAAGGTTCCCGTTAAAGCCGGAGACTTTTTCTATGTTCCTTCAGGAACAATTCACGCTTTGACTAAAGGAATCTTAGTCATTGAAACGCAACAGTCAAGTGATGTTACCTACCGTTTATATGATTACGATCGTGTAGATCAAAAAACTGGCAAAAAAAGGGAGTTGCATACACAGAAGTCTATTGACGTCACTCAAGTACCTCATGTTGATCCTAAACTTAAAATAACAACTAGTGAAAAAGAAGATGCCATCATTAAGACCTTGGTTAAGCCGCCACTGTCTCCTCATTTTTATTTGTGGCAAATAGATTTAAACGGCCAGTGGCATACCGGCTTAAATAAGCATCCTTTCTTATTAGTAACAATTATTAATGGTTCAGGTACAATTGAGTGTGAAAATAAAATTTTTAATTTATCTATTGGCACAAATATGATAATTCCGAATAATATTAAGGAATTTAAATTTTCAGGAAATATGAAAATGGTTATTTCTACTCCTGGCAATCAGGATTAATTCTTAAGTCTTAAGATGGAAAGGAAAAGAGAATGATTTATATTGCATGCGGTTCGATTATTATGGTAGTTGGACTGTTATGGCTGATATCGCCTCCCAAAAGACCACGTCCATTTTATAGTTATTATTCCTACTTGGCCCAAGTTAATAAAGCTAGTTTTAAATTTGCTCAGCATAAGGCAAGTTGCTATTTTATTATATTTGGTTTAATCCAATTAGTATTAGGGATTGGAATCCATTTACTTAAATGGGATCGATATTTTTTACTTTGGCTACTGACATTTTATCTTTTCATTATCTTTCCAATCATGGCTACGGAAAAAAGTTTAAAAAGCTTTTTGCAAAAACGTCATGAATTGCCAGCAGATTACATAGATCCTGACAAAGTAAAAAAGGAGAGAACAAAAGGATTTAGGGACCGAAAATGAAACTGAAAATTTTAATGGTCGAGGATGATCAGTCAGTTGCAGAAATGATGGAGATGTTCTTCGAAAAAGAAGGATGGACCACGGATATTGCAACTGATGGAGAACAAGCCGTTAAAATGTTTGCTAAAAATCCAGATCAGTATGATTTAATAACATTAGATCTTAACTTGCCAAAAAAAGATGGCATAGAAGTTGCTAAAGAAGTTTGTGCAATTTCACCTACCATACCAATTATCATGTTGACTGCTAGAAGCAGTGAAGAAGAGCAAATCCAAGGATTTAATGCTGGTGCTGATGACTATGTGTCTAAACCATTTAGTCCACTAGCTTTAATAGCCCGCATCAAGGCTTTACAACGTAGGATTAGAATTGATGATAAGCAGGAACAAACGAAAGCGGTAAAAAATACTGAAAAATTTGATGTCGAAACTGATCACATAAAAATTTCTAAAAGCCGGCGTGAGGTGCTTTATGATGGTCAATATGTTGAAAATATTACACCTAAAGAGTTTGATTTACTCTATACCATGGCACAGAAGCCCAAACAAGTATTTTCTCGTGAACAATTGTTAGAGTCTGTCTGGGGTTATGATTATTATGGTGAAGATCGCACCGTGGATGCACATATTAAAAAATTGCGCCAAAAATTGGAAAAAGTAGGTGCAAATGTTATCCAAACCGTTTGGGGCGTCGGCTATAAGTTTGATGATTCGTAGGTTTTAACATGAAGTTAATTTATCAGCATATGCTTAGTTTTTTACTAATCATTCTTACTACGGTATCAATAATCGGTTTTTCTGAAATAAATAATACAACTAAACAATCATATGAATATAATTATCAGAGAATGGAAGATTTTGCTTCAGCTTTAGGCACACTAGCCGCAAGCGATGAAAAAAAGGGCTCGGCCATGTTAAACCTCAAATTTTTGCATAAATTAGAATTCGTCCTCCATAGTGATAGGGTGTATCTTAGTGTTTTTGATAAGCAAGGTGCTCAGATTTATCCTGAGAAAAATGACGACATCCACCTAACTTCAAAGAGGGTTCTGCAATTAAAGCAGGGAAAGAAACTTCACATCAAAAATAATAATGAAGCACTTTCCAGCTTGGGGCATAAAAAGGATGCCTGTACTGGTGTCCTTTTACCGTGGAAAGACAAAGGCAAATTTATTGGGGCAATTTGGTTAGGAGTCCGGGTGGCCAAGGTTGAAAGACCGGTGACAATAGCCAAGCAAAATTTGTTTAGTGCTCTTGTCTCGGCAATAATTGTGGGTTTGATGCTTAGCTTTATTCTTTCTTTTTATGCAACTGACAGAATAAAAAAGCTATCACTTGCCACTAAAAAAGTTGCTGCTGGTGATTTTGATGTCCAAACAAGCTATAGCGGAAATGATGAGATAACTCAGCTTGCTGATAATTTCAATCAAATGGTTCGCGCTTTAAAAAAATCAAACCAAGAGCTTAAGGAGCAAGAAAAAAGGCGTGATCAATTTATGGCTGATGCGGCTCATGAAATGCGAACCCCTCTGACTACTATTAATGGTATTTTAGAGGGCTTGCAATATGATGCCATTCCTGATAAAGCAAAGCCTAAATCTATTGCCTTAATGAATAGGGAAACTAAGCGTCTGATCAGGTTAGTTAACGAAAATTTGGATTATGAAAAAATTCGTAATAATCAAATAAACCTAGTTAAAACCACTTTTAATGCTAGAAAAACGCTAGACGATGTGACAATGCAGCTTAAACAAAATGCTGCCAAGGTTAATGACACAATTACTATCAATGCACCAAGAGATTTGCCTATCTATGCTGATAAAGATCGTTTTACTCAAATAATGGTTAATTTGGTTCAGAATGCAATTCAGTTTACTTCTGATGGCGAAATTCAAATAAGTGGCTACCGCGTTGCTCATGCAACAACTATTGTTGTTGAGGATAATGGTATTGGGATGAATCAACAACAAATCAAATATGTTTTTGAAAGATATTTTAAAGCTGATCCTTCTCGTAGCCGCTCTGGCAAAGGAGAATATGGCTTAGGCTTGTCAATAGTTTCTTCTTTGATCAAACAACATGGTGGCAAAATAAGTGTGCAGTCAGAAATAAATCAGGGGGCTGAATTTACAATTATTTTATTTGATCGTGGATATGAACAATACCTCGAAAATTAAAAAAATCATTTCCAAGTTCGGAAATGATTTTTGTTTTGCAGAATTTATTCGCTTTCTTTTGTTGCCTCATGCCAGATCTTTGCAGTCGCAGGAATGCTTCCCAAATTCGTAAGGTCATCTTTATTAACTACAATTAGATTGTTAGGTCCCTTAGCTAAATTATTGAAACTGTCCAAACTCTGATTTTTAAAGTAGCCGTCACTTGCTTTAGCCAGGCTGGCTTGCAATTGATCTATCCGATATGCTTCAGCTTCAGCTTCTGTTTTGACAGCTTCAGCTTTAGCCTTAGCCGTTGCAATTAAAGCATCATTTTTAGCCTTTGTAGTCAGTTCAATATTTTTAGCTTCACCTTCAGCTTTTTCAATAGCAGCTATTTTTTCACGATCGGCAGTTAGCTGTTTGTCCATGGCCTTTTGAATTTCGGTGCTAGGTAAAAGTTCATCAATGTTGACTCTGACTACACGAATGCCATAAATGTCCGTTAAATCACCAATAGCATCTGAGAGCTGACTGTTAATACTACTTGTTGAGCCTAAAGCATCATTTAGATCCATCCGTCCAATAATGTCCCTTAAATGGCCACGGATAAGCTCAACCATTGATTTAACTGAATCTGTATTATTGTAAAAATACTTATAGGAATCAGTTACTAAGTAATTTAAGGTTAAGCTGGTAGTAATTTCTGCATTGTCTTTAGTAATAATTGAATATTTTGAAATTTCTGCCGGAAACATTGCCAAGGAAACTTTACGCAACCTCTGTATTACGGGGATGATTAGCACTAAACCAGCTTTTACGGTTCTGGAATATTTGCCTAATGTTTCTATTAAACCTTCATTATTTTGCGGGACGACTCGGCAGCAAGAGAGTAAAAAAAACACAAGCAGCACTAAAATTATAAAAAATTTCATTTTATCCTCCAAAATTAAAAAATTATGTTTATTTCTTAATTATATGACTTTTTGTGATTTTTACTAGGTTTAGTCTGCTTTTCAGTTAAATGATTGCCAGAAACAGATTCTGGAATTGTTGTAATTTCTTCTTCACGACCTTTAAGTTCTGTAGCATCCGTTTTGTATAATCTGGTAGTAGATTTGCGCTGTTTGCTTATAAGTGCAGTGGATTTATTTTTTAATTGCTGCCGGAGGTCTTCTATTTGTATATAATTGGTTAAATAGTCAAACTGTGTGGGGTCAACGGGTTTAAAACCACTAGGAGTGTAAAAACGCAATAAATTATGATTATTTAATAAGTCGGAGTATTTAAGTGACTTTTTGCCTTCTTTTGCCAGTTTTGTAATTTCATATTTTTCTTGTTCAGTAAAATTAATGATCTGCTTGCCGCTTTTGCGGTCGTAAACAACGCCCTTTAAGCCTTTGCCGCCAATAATAACGTATTTCTGACTAACAATAGTGCCGTTCCTAAAAGTAAGCCAGGGGCGATATTTTGGAGCTAGCAGATCACTGCCAAATTGAATATAGTTACGATTTGAAATTCCCAGAAGATGGAGCAAAGTCGGCAATACATCTATTTCACCTGAAACTTCCTGTTTGATTTTTCCCTTTAAATTCGGAGCATGTATCATAAAAGGTACACGCTGCATTTGGACATTATTATAGGCATTCCAAGTATCAGAGCTTTCACCTACAATTGGTGCCAAGGTTTCATTTTCAGAATTAGTTAATCCATAATGATCTCCATAGATCACAACCATAGTATTTTTAATCAAACCCGATTTCTTCAGGTACTTGAAAAATTCGCGGATAGATTGATCCAGATAATGAGCAGTTTCAAAATAATTGTTAATTGATTTGTCTGATGTATCACTAGTTTTAAAACTCGGATCCAAATCTTCTTCATCCATGTCAAAGGGAGTATGGTTTGTGACGGTAATAAATTTAGTATAAAAAGGCTGCTGCATCCTTTCTAAATATTTGATGCTTTCAGCAAACATAATTTTATCTTTGATGCCATAGCCAATATGATCATTTTTATCATGACTAAAATAATTTTGATCAAAGAAATAGTTATAGCCCATGTTTTTATAAACATCATCACGGTTCCAAAATGTGCCGACATTGCCATGAAATACAGCAGAAGTGTAGTTGCCATGTTGACGCAAAATTTGCGGTGCAGCCTGAAAAGTATTTGAGCTGCCCATGGCAGTGAACAAAGACCCGTCAGAAATACCATAAGTGCTGGTTTCCAGCATGTTTTCTGCATCACTGGTGCGGCCAATGCCTACTTGGTGGTAAAAATTGGCAAAACTTAATGTATGTTTGTTGTGATAAAGTGAATTGAGATAGGGCGTAACTTCCTTACCATTAATTTTTAAATCAATTAAAAACTGCTGAAAGCTTTCCAAATGGATTATTATTACATTTTTACCTTTTTCTTTACCAAAATATTCTGTATTTACTGGTAATTTATTTTTTTTGGTATAAGCTAAAATTTTATTTAAATCAGCTGTATTGGCATTCTTATTTACCTGCTCAGTTTGTTCATTTTTTACGGCGTCATAAACTGTGTAGGTATCAATACCAAGATATTTAACAATGTATGAACGATCAAAAGTGGTACCTAACAATCGTGGCCTAGAAGATTCAGCCAAAAAGACATTCAGCACTAAAATCAGAGCGCCAACTGATGTAACAGCAAATGGTGTAAGAAGGCCAAAGGATTTTTGATCAATTCTGATTTTATGAGCAAGCAGTAATATGATTATGATGATAAGGTCAAGCCACAATAATAAGTCAGAAGGTTGAAGCAATGCGACTGCGCTTTTTCCTAAGCCAGGGGCAACTTTACCAGCATTAGTAATGGTCTTCACCGTAATAAAATCGGAAAATTGGCGATAGTAAAGAACATTAGCAAATAACAGTCCAGAATTTGCTACATCAAGCAGGATCATTGCACAATATGAAACAAGAGGCTTGGAAAAATATAATCCAATGCTCATGAGTAAAATTGCACTACCAACAGGGCTTAGCCACATGATAATATGTTGATAAGGATCTGAAATACCCAAATTGAAATCATGATAGGCTGCAAAAATGTATTTGAGCGCAAATAACACAAGCAGAAGGCAGAAAAAGCCTATGCGAGTCTGAATGAAGTTGGTCAGATTTTTTTTATTCAATATGAACTCTCCCTTATCAGACTATTTTAAAAGTTTCTGTGCTTTTAGACAATCTTTTCCGTTTTGTTAGACCTTTTTTAATAATTAATTGCGGAAACTTGAGTATAATTTAAATGAACTATATTTTAGGAATTGAATCAGAATGATATTTTTAGGACCACTATATAACCTGCTTTCGCAACTTTATGCTACTAAAATTAATCATTTTGCTTTGATTAAGCTAATTGTACTAGCACTTGATAAAACTATCTTTTATTTTCTGTTTTTTATGGTAATACGCTTAATCTGGCTAATGACTATTAGAAGTCGGCGTACAATTAAGTCCGAGGCGTCAGTATGGTTATTTGCTTTTTATTTAATTTTAGTACTGATGTTAACTACTTTTCGTAATACTTATTTTCCCTGGAACCTGACGCTTAATCTGCACAGGCCTTTAAACGAAATAAATTTTGTCTTCTTAAGGGAAACTTGGAAAATGTATCATGCTCCGAGCAGGCTAGACTTTGTATACAATTCTTTAGGCAATATCTTGTGCTTTATTCCATTTGGCTTTTTGTCACCCTTTGTTTTTTCAAAAAAACAAACTTTCTGGCGTGTTGTTTTGGCCGGCATCATTTTTTCAGTATTTATTGAAGGGATGCAGTTTTTACTGGAAACTGGCGTGACCGATATTGATGATGTGTTCTTTAACAGTTGTGGAACGGTAATTGGATATTTCTGCTACTGGCTTGTAATGATAATCAGGAGAAAGACGCGTAAAACTAACTAAAAGCACTGGTATTTGTAAATTAAGATTGCTAAAATATTCTTGTGAAATAAATATTTAATTCAGTAAGGAGAGCGTGTTTATGAGTTTAATTAAATTTGATGGCACAAAACTAACACCATTTGTTCATGATAATGAACTAGGCGAGATGCAAGCTTTAGTTAACGTTGCCGACAAGGAACTTAGAGATGGTTCAGGTGCAGGCAATGATTTTCTGGGTTGGGTTGATTTGCCAGTTAATTATGACAAAGAGGAATTTGCCAGAATCAAAAAAGCAGCCCAAAAGATTCAAAGTGACTCTGAAGTTTTAGTTTGTATTGGTATTGGCGGTTCATATTTAGGCGCTCAAGCAGCTATTGAGTTTTTAAATGGAGCCTTCTATGGCAGGGGTAAAGAAAAATATCCTACTGTTGTATTCTGTGGCAACTCATTATCTGGTTCGTATTTACATGATTTGATTGAATGGCTTGGTGAAAAGGACTTTAGTGTTAATGTTATTTCTAAATCTGGTACTACTACTGAACCAGCCGTTGCTTTTCGTATTTTTAAAGATAAATTAATTGAAAAGTATGGCGCAGATGAGGCTAAGAATAGAATTTTTGCTACAACAGATCGTGCTAAAGGCGCTTTAAAAACTGAAGCAGATGCCGAAGGTTATGAAGAATTTGTTGTGCCGGATGATATTGGTGGTCGCTACAGCGTTTTGTCAGCTGTTGGTTTGTTGCCAATTGCAGTTTCTGGAGCCGATATTGACCAGTTAATGAAAGGTGCTGCTGATGCCAGAGCAGAGTATACCAATACGGATTTAAATAACGCGACCCCTTATCAATACGCTGCTTTGCGTAATATTCTTTATCGCAAAGGTTATACCACTGAAATTGTTGAAAACTATGAACCAACTTTAAGAATGTTTAGTGAATGGTGCAAACAACTAATGGGAGAGTCAGAAGGAAAGGATAATAAAGGTATTTGGCCGGCAAGTGCCAACTTTACGACTGACTTGCACTCTTTGGGCCAATATATTCAAGAAGGCCGCAGAAATCTTTTTGAAACAGTTATTAGAGTTGAAAATCCGGCAAATGATGTCAAAATTCCTTCTGATGATCGTAATTTAGACCAGTTAAATTTCTTATCTGGCAAAAGCTTAAACTTTGTAAACGAGCGTGCCTATGAAGGCGTTGTTCTTGCTCATACTGATGGTGGTGTTCCTGTTATGACAGTTAATATTCCTGATCAAACAGAACACACTTTAGGTTACTTAATTTACTTCTTCGAACTGGCAATTGCTGTTTCTGGCTACGTTAATGGCATTAATCCGTTTAACCAACCTGGTGTTGAAGAATATAAACGGAACATGTTTGGTTTACTTAATAAACCAGGTTACGAAGAATTACACGATGACCTAGCAAATAGATTTAAGCAGGAAAAATAATTTTTAATTATTGAAACTATTTTAAAATAAGATTAAGATAAATATGTGCTTACTTTACATGAGATATGTTTATATTAGAAAAAGACATATCATCCTGTACATTGTATTTATTCATATTAACCATTATGGAAAGGGTAAAAGTTTTTGGCTTTTAGCCTTTTTTATTAAGGAGATTTAATTTTATGGCAGAAAAGAAAGAAACACCCAAGCGGGTTTTGGCAATTATCAGTTGTGCTTTAATGGCTTTTGTTTCCATTTTGACAGAAACAAGTTTAAACGTTACTTTTCCCACATTGATGAAACAATTTCACATTGGTTTAGGATTAGTCCAGTGGACGACAACAGGGTATTTACTAACAATTTCTGTGATTATGGTTGCAAGCTCGTATTTAAACGACCGTTTTTCAGCAAGACAACTGTTTTTAACTGCTGCAATTGCATTCATTGCCGGTTCAATTGTAGCTGCTTTTGCCTTTAATTTCTGGATCTTACTTGCAGGTCGGATAATTTCTTCAATTGGAGCAGGATTGTCAATACCATTAATGTTTAATATGGTTGTAGAACTAATGCCGCAAGAAAAATGGGGTTTTTATATGGGACTAACAGGCTTAGTCATTATCCTTGCACCATCTCTAGGCCCCACATTTGGTGGCACGGTTGTTTACTATTTTGGCTGGCCATTAATTTTTGAAATTGTAGCAGTAATTGCTGTGGTTATTATGATTTTAGGTTTATTTGTTGTAGAACAATATCATGAGAAAAAGCATCCTAGTTTTGACTGGTTAAGTTACATTGTTATAGCCAGTGCAATGGTAATTTTCAACTTGGGTTTTAACCGCATCAGCAATGGTTTTACAGATCTTGGTTTTTGGTTCAGCATGATTATCGTGACAATTTTAGTATATACGTTTATAAAATTGTCACGCTCAAGTAAAAAGAAACTGATAAACTTGAGTATTTTCAAAAATAAACCCTTTATTTTTGCCATGATTTCCTATCTCTTATTACAGTTTATCAATATTGGCACCAGCTTTGCGGTACCTAATTATGTGCAAATTGTTAATCATGCCAGTTCTTTAATCGGTGGCTTGGTTTTACTTCCCGGTTGTATTATCAGTGGCATTTTAAACCCTTGGTTTGGTCATATTTATGATAAAAAGGGTGCACCATTGCCCCTACTTACTGGAACAGTATTCTGCTTAACGGCTTGTTTGCTTTTTTCTTTGTTTAGTTTGAAAATTAGTACGCTAATGGTCGGTGTTTTTTATGGCATTATGATTATTGGTCGCCAGATGGCGTTTAATAACACTATGGCTGAAGCCTCAAAATTGCAACCAGAAGAATTGCATACCGATGCGACTGCAGTCTTTCAAACGGGTCAACAGTATGCTGGATCAATGGGAACTACAGTAATGGCAGCTATTATTTCATCTTGGCAAAAAAGACCTGGTAATTACGCAGCACTTACAGCCCAGGGGAGTCAGGAAGCATTCTTATTTTTGACTTTTGTCAGTGTGATAATTTTGCTCAGTTATTTAAACTTATTCAGACTTGAGAAGAAATTGAAATAAAATCAAAAATAAATATCGAAAGAGTCTGGGAAAAAACTCTAACCTAACTAAAAAGGCTGACAAATCACGTCAATAAAACGTTGATTTGTCAGCCTTTTTAAATTGTGAAATTTTTTAATTTAACTTCAAAGAGCACTGTTTTCCCCAGACTCTTTTTTTCACCTCTCTAGTGCAAATCTTTAATTTAAGCATTTTCAAAAATTTGTCATGATAGAGGTGTAGAAAATGTTGTTTAGAAAGGAAAAACGTTATGAGTAAGAAAGTTTTATTGATTTGTGGTTCAGGTGCATCTTCTGGTTTTATGGCCGCAAATATGCGCAAAGCCGCGAAAAAAGCTGGTTTAGACATTAAAATTCAAGCTAGGAGTGAAGCAGAATTATCTGATTATGCTAACGATATTGATGCATTAATGGTTGGACCTCACTTGAAAGCTGAATTTAATGCAATAAAAAGTAGGGTACCTGAGAATGTAAAAGTTATTTTGATGAAGCCAGATTACTATTCAATCCTAGATGGTAAGGGTGCAATAGAACATTTGGAAAAAGAATTAGAACAGTAGGATAAGAAAGGAGTCTTAAAAATGAATAGTTTCATGAATTTTTTAAATGATAAGTTTGCTCCCAGAGCGCAAAAAATTGCAAATAATCAGTGGATTGTGACAATTAAAAATTCAATATTGGAAGTGCTGCCATTTATTTTTGTTGGTTCACTGATAACTCTATTAAATATTCCAACTAATTTTTGGAAATGGTGGCCAGACTTGTCACCAATCAATAGTTTTACTTTTGGCTTAACTTCAATCTTCGTTGCTTTTTTAGTACCGTTTAATTTTATGGAATTTAAAAAGATTAATAAGCAAAGAATAATTGCGGGCTTATCTTCAGTTGCACTTTTTTTGATGTTAGCTAACCCGTCATGGGATAAAACAGGCAGTATGATATCATATCAATTTTCCGAACTGGGTGCAGGAGGCATGTTTGTAGCTTTAATTGAAGGAATTTACGTTTCTTTAATTATGGAACTGTTTGGTAAATTTAGTTTTTTTAGTGATGATACCTCGATGCCAGACTTTGTGACCGCATGGTTTGATTCCATGTTGCCAATCACGGTCGTGATTGCAACAGGATGGTTACTAACAAATATATTACATTTTAATTTTTATCAATTAATTGTTAATATTTTTGCCCCTTTAACTACTTCACTAGATACTTGGTGGGGTTTCTCCTTATTTCTTTTTTTCACGTGCTTTATCTATTCAATGGGTATTTCAGGATGGGTGTTAGCTGCAATTGATCAGCCTGTAATGCTTGCTGGTATAGCCGCTAATGCTAAAGCATTTAGTTCTGGACATGCAGTTACACATATCTTTACCAGTGAACTTATTTATAGTTTTCCTTGGATTGGTGGTATTGGTTGTACCATGCCACTAGTATTAATGATGTTATTTTTAGCGAAATCAAATCGTCTAAAAGCTCTTGGCAAAGCCAGCGTTTTGCCAACTATTTTTAATATCAATGAACCAGTTGTGTTTGGCACAATAGTTTGGAATCCTTATTTAATGATTCCGTTGTGGATTAATGGCTTTGCCCTTCCCTTAATCACTGCTTTATGGTTTAAAGCAGGACTTTCTCCAATACCCCATTCGTTAATGCAAATGTGGTATATCCCATTTCCTTTTGTCACTTGGATCGTCAGTCCCGCAATCAGTTCAATAATTTTATTATTACTTCTCTTTGTCGTTGGCGGTTTAATTTATTATCCATTTTTCAAAGTTTATGACAGGAATTTGGTTAAACAAGAAATTGGAAGTGAGGCTTAGAGGTGGAAGATAGTAAACAGTTTAGTGAAGAAAACATCAAAAACACAATGAACATTATTCTAAACGCTGGCGATGCCCGCGATTTCATTAGTAAAGCCCTTGATGATGTCGCAGATTATAAATATGACAATGCAAAAATGAATATGAAGAAAGCAAATGAAAAATTAATAATAGCTCATCGTCTGCAAACCAAGAAAATTCAGGAAGAAGCTGAAGGTAAACCTATAGAATATTCTGTATTATTTACCCATGCTCAAGATACATTGATGACAATTAATAGTGAATATAATTTGGTAAAGCATTTAATAAATTTATTTGAAAAGCGTAATTGTAAATGTGGAGGTGGTCAAAATGAGAAAAAATAATTTTCCATTCTTCCCTAATAATTTTTTGTGGGGAGGTGCTCAAGCTGCGAGTCAAGCAGATGGTGCTTTTCAGGCAGATGGAAAAGGATTAAATTCCTCAGATGTGCAACCCTATCTTCAAGGATTATCAAATGAAGAGTTGCAAGCTGCGGAGTCAGAAGGGATGACGTTAAAAGAAGTTAAGAAAAACAGTCAAGATACTGAAAATTATTTTCCTAAACGTTTTGGTATTGACTTTTATCGTACTTATAAAGAAGATTTACAGCTTTTAGCTGATGCAGGTTTTTCAACTTTTAGAACTTCTCTAGATTGGTCAAGAATTTTTCCTAATGGAGACGATGAAAAACCTAATGAAAAGGCACTAAGGCACTACTCAGATATGATCGATTGTATGGTGCAATTAGGAATTGAACCAATTATCACCATGAATCATTATGAAACTCCTGTAAATATTACACTTAAATATGGGGGCTGGCCAAATAAGAAGGTTATTCCGCTTTTTGTAAAATTTGGCAAAGTTTTATTAGATTGGTTTGGCGATCGTGTAAAATATTGGATTGTAGTTAATCAAATTAATATGGTTCAGATAGAACCTTGGCTTTCAGTTGGTGTAGCAAGCGATCAATATCCAAATCAGGAACAAGCTCTTTATCAAGCAATGCATAATCAAATTGTGGCAGCAGCAGAAATAAAAAAATATGCACGTTCCTTGAATAATCCTAATATACACATTGGAACAATGGTTGCTGATGGTACTGTTTATCCTGCAAGTAGTAAGCCGGACGATGTTATCCTTGCAATGCAGCAAAATCGTATGCAATATTTTGTGACAGATGTTCAGTTTAGAGGTAAATATCCCCAATTCGCCCTAAATTATTTTAAGAGCAGAGAAATTGAACTTGATATTACGCAAAATGAATTGAAGTTAATTAACGAAAATCATATGGACTTTTTAGGTATTTCATATTATTACTCTCGTATAGTTGATTCCACGAAGAATAAAATGCAGCCAGCAGATAATCTGCAAAACCCGAATCTGAAACAAAGTAATTGGGGCTGGGCTATTGATCCTCAAGGGCTATATAATACTTTATCTCAATATTATGATCGCTATCAAAAACCTATTATTATAGCTGAAAATGGCTTAGGTGCATATGACAAATTAGAAGATGACAAAAAAATACATGATCCTTATCGTTCGGACTATCTGAGTATGCATATTGAACAAGTAGGAAGAGCAATACATGATGGAGCAGAGGTAATAGCTTATTGCGCTTGGGGACCGATTGATATCGTTTC
The DNA here is from genome assembly GCF_058139575.1 of Lactobacillus sp. VURO6/B1 (VP7). Taxonomy (NCBI): domain Bacteria; kingdom Bacillati; phylum Bacillota; class Bacilli; order Lactobacillales; family Lactobacillaceae; genus Lactobacillus; species Lactobacillus sp. VURO6/B1 (VP7). The sequence goes on from NZ_JBVOWJ010000004.1 coordinate 50,219, forward strand.
GTGTTCTTCTCAACAAATGTCAAAACGTTATGGCTTTGTTTATGTAGATATTGATGATAATGGTCAGGGAAGTAAAAAACGTTACTTAAAAGATAGTTATTTTTGGTATAAACAAGTTATTGCCTCAAATGGTAAGGAAATATAAAAATGAAAAAGCAAATACGACATGTCAAAGAAAAATAAATTATTGTCATATTTACAAAACTTTCCTGGATGGCATACTTCTCAAGAATTAGCCATTCAATTAGAACTATCAAAAAGAACAATAAAAAACTATGTTCAACAATTTAGAGATCAAGGAATTTTGATATCATCAAGTGTTAAAGGTTATCGCATTGAACAATCTAGTTTAGAGAAAAAACAAGATAAAACTAAATTTAAAGTTCATAAATTACCCGACAATAATGAAGAAAGGGTAAATTATATAATAAACCTGCTAGTTAATAGTTCTTCGCCAATAAATTTGTATGATTTAGCAAATAATCTTTTTGTCAGTGAATCAACAATTTTACAGAATTTAAAACATGCGGATCGTGAATTAAAAAGATTTGGAATCAAATTGATTAGAAAAGGCGATTTTTGGAGTTTAGATGGGAATGAACGTCAAAAAAGAAGTTTGCTTAGCTCGCTCATTTATGAGGAAACTTCTGGAGTATTTATGAATAGAAATATTATTCAAAAGAACTTTCCTCAAATAAATATTCATCAATTAGAGAAATCGATATTGAAAATCTTTCATAATCAAAACATTTATCTAAACACGTTTGAATTAAATAATCTGATACTTCATTTTGCCATTGCAATTGATCGTTGTAGCAATGGTCATAGAATAAAAAATAATAATTCTTCAGGTTCAGTTAAAAAGCAGGAATTTGGTATGGATTTGGTTAACAGTATTGTTGACGATTTACATCTACTATTGACAAATGCTGATTGCCAAGAACTTGCTCTTGTAATTGAAACTGATTTAGGTAATGAAAAAACAACTAAAAATATAGTTTCAAAAGAAACACAAAAACTAGTTGCTGATTTAATTTCCTATGTTTGGCAAATTTATGAAATTAATCTTGATACTTATTCCTTTAAAAAAAGGTTTGCTCTTCATTTAGACAGATTAATTATGCGTTCAAGAACAAAAAATATTGAACATAACCCTCTTGCTACTAATATTAAATATTCTTCACCAACAATTTATGAGTGCGCAGTTATTATGGCCAATAGAATATCTGAAAAAGCTAAAATTACGCTTACTGATAGTGAAATTGGCTATATAGCTATGCATATTGGAAATGCAATGGCTGAACAAATAACCGACAAGCAAAAAATTTCAGTTGTGATAATAATGCCTGAATATTATGACAATTCTCTTGTATTATTAAAAAGATTGCAGAAAAAGTTCTCTGCTGAGATTGATATTAAAAAAATAATTCACGATCCTGCAAATATTAGGAATACTCCTAATGTTATAGACTTATTGATTTCTGTTGGTTCAAATTATGTTGATTCTAAAATTAGTACGGTCAATATTTCACAGTTTTTATTGTCAAATGATATTCAAACTCTACAAGTTGCAATCACATCGAGAAGGCGCCAAATCAAGAGGGATCATTTTCAAGAAGAGCTGTTAAAATTTTTTAATAGTGATAACTTTATTAAGAGCAAAAAAATAAAAAATATAGATCAAGTTTTTGAAATTGTAAATGATAAGTTCTTTGAACAAGGGATAGTTGAAAAAGACTTTAAAAAGTTGCTTAAACAACGTGAAAACTTGTCTTCTACTGCTTTTGATAAAGTAGCAATACCACATTCTTTGAATATGACTGCTAGAAAAAGTCGTGGTTTTATTGTTATTAATCCCAAAGGAATTGAGTGGAGTGATAATAATAGGGTTTATTTGGTAATAGCTTTAGCAATTGATCCCAATAATAAGCAATTATTTCGCAGCGTATTTGATGAATTGTCTGATATTATTACTAATATTGATAATGTGGTTAAACTAATAAATTCTCAAAATTATGGTGAATTTATCATTAACTTGGTAGAAATGTTATAGAAAAAATAAGATAAATGCGGAAAAGCTTGAGAATTAGTAATTTCAAGCTCCACCGCATTTTTTCGTTATTAAAACTTATTGGTCAAAAAGCGAAAAAGTGTTTAAATACAGATAAAGTAATGGCTTACACAAGAAAGAAATGATTTTTTGAAAAAAGCAAAGTATCGTGTATTTGAAAAGTTGAAACAACTATTAAATGATAAATCAGCGGTAACCACAAAAGAGGTTGCAAAAGCAATGAACCTTTCTCGAGGTGTAACTAGTTCATATTTAGCACAACTATATCATGAAGGACTACTGTTTAAAAAGGGTACCAAACCTGTTTATTGGCAACTGATATCTAAAAGGCAAGACGCTTTTGCGCAATTGATTGGGGCAAATGATAGCTTGAAAAATATTGTTAGTCAATGTAAAGCATCTGTTAACTACCCTCCTAATGGTTTTCCTTTAATTATTACTGGACCATCTGGTTCTGGAAAAAGCTATTTGGCATCATTAATTTTTAAATATGCGCAACAAGAAGGAGTCATTAATAAAGGTGCACATTTTGTTGTTTTGAATTGTGCGGATTATGCTAATAATCCAGAACTTTTATCATCTGTCCTTTTTGGCTATAAGAAAGGTGCTTTTACGGGTGCAGACTTTGATAAAACCGGATTGGTTGATCAAGCAGATAATGGCTATTTGTTTTTGGATGAGGTGCATCGATTACCCAGAGAAAGTCAAGAAAAGTTATTTGTTTTACTGGATTCTGGTAAGTTTTATCCGTTAGGCGAAAATAAACATTTTAAGCAAGTTAATGTTCGTTTTATTTTTGCAACAACGGAAAAGTTAGAAGATAAACTATTAAATACATTTTTAAGAAGAGTTCCCCTTAAAATTACTTTACCTGGATTTTCTGAAAGACCACTTATTGAAAAATATCAGCTAATTGAATTCTTTTTTAAACACGAATCAAACAGAATATGTAGGGCAATAAAAATTTCGCGTAATACTATCCAAGTTTTAGTTAATCAAAAGCAGAAGGGCAACATAGGTTCATTAGCAAATAAAATTAAATTGTTGTGTGCTGAAAATTTTAATTCTTCTGATATGAAGACCATTAAGATTCCTAATAATAAAAATTTAAGTGAGTCTAATTGTGATTGGCTTGTTATTAAGCCAAATTCTCAAGGCCTATTAGTAAATTTAGCAAAGAAAAACTTACAAAAATATTTAAGCACATTACTAAGCACTTTGTATGACAATGAAAATAAAAATAGAGAAATTTCTGAGCAAAATCTTGTTTTAAACCAGTTTGTACATGACATTAAAAAGAATACTTTCTTATTAATATATGACCAAAATTTTGAAAAATTTCTCATTCAACAGTTAGCAACTGCTGCTAAAGAAATTGGTAAAAAATATGGAATACGCAAATACCTTAATGGCCAAAAAATAAGTGAAGCGGCTAAAGTTTTATCTGTAATTCAGGAATGTCCTGATTTGCCTGATATATCTAATTTATTAACTCTAATAAGTAAGCATTATCCACGAACGGTTTATTTGTGTAAACAAATCAGCGGCTGTTTCAAAATAGATATTAATACTGACTGGTTTATACCTATCTTTTTATATACAGTTTTTGATGAAATTGCTGGGAAAATTGAATCTCAAAACCTTTTGGCAATTATGGTTTGCCATGGTGGTAATGTTGCTTCTGACATTTGTGCAATCGTAAATGAATTGTGTGGCAACTATATATTTGAAGCATTTGATATGCCACTTAATGTATCTAATCACGAAATTGCCCAAAAAATTGAGCTTTATATTAGAAAACAAGGACGAAAATATGATGGGACAATTTTATTGTTTGATATGGGATCCTTAAGTAATTTATATAAAGAAGTAAAGGAGTTATTAAATAATGATTTACTAGTAATCAATAATTTAACTACGGAAATTGCTCTCGATTTAGGTTTGCAAATCCAGCAAAATAAAAGTTTCAAAAAAATTGCAGAAAAAGCTGAAACTTATCCGAACACAATGAGTGTGAAATATTTTGAAGGAATTTCACAAAAAGCAAATATTATTGTTTCTTGTATGTCTGGTGAAGGACTTGCGGAGGAAATAAAAAGGATTTTGCAAAAAGTTTTGCAGACAGACGTTGAAATTATTACTATGGATTATCATGAGCTAAAATCAACACTTCAAAGACATGATTTGTCATATTTTAAGAATACTAATTTCATATTGACAACAAATAATGTTGATCATCAAAAAGAATTAGATGTACTTAACTTATATGACATAATGGACGAAGATGGGGATAAAAGACTACGGCAATTGTTAAAAGAGATGGGGGAAACTAAAAAAAATATTGATAAATTAACTGGCGAACTGCTTAAATTCTTCACTATTGGTGGTATTAAAGGAAGGCTACGCTTTCTAAATCCTGATGTAGTTATACCTGAAATTCAAGAAATTGTAGCAAAGTTTGAAAACTATTATCATGTAACCTTGACGAATAAGTTTAAATTGAGCTTATACATGCATCTAGCTTTGATGCTGGAACGGTTAATGCTTAATCAAACTATTAACCAAGAAGGCAAAGATACTCAAGAAAAAAGCAAGGAAGAGAAAGACTTCTACCATGTTGCAGAGAAGATCTTTCACAATATTGAACAAAAGTATAACTTAAAAATAAACAATTATGAATTGTCTCTTATTTATGAATTATTTAAAACAAACAGTGAATAAAATATGTGCTTAAGGAAGTGCTCAAAAATGCTCTTCCTTTTTCGTTTTAATTTTTAAAAACCTGGTTATAACAGTATTTATTATAAGTTGGCATGATATTTGCTCAGTAATTAGTGACAACTTGGAGGTGAAAAAAAGAATGAGAAAATTCGTTTTAGCTAGTCATGGTAGTTTGGCAGAAGGAATAAAAAATTCAGTGGAAATGATTAGCGGAAAGCAGAATAATTTGTATGCGTTTTGCATGAAAGAAGGGGAGAGTCCAGCAGTTTTAAAAGAAAGAATTGAAAAGATTATATTTGATAGTGATAAAAAAGATGAGATCGTGTTGGTTTCAGATTTTCCAGGTGGCAGCGTGAATACATTGTTAATGAGTTTTTTGACCCAAAATAATATTTATCTGGTTTCAGGAATGAATTCAATGTTGGTATTGAATCTTCTTTTAAGTAAAGAACCTATTGATTCATGCCTTAAGAATGCGATTAATGCCGGGAAAAATACCATAAAGAGAATTGAATTAGAAGAAGAAAACGAGGAGGATGATTTTTTTGATTAGTCTATTAAGAGTTGATGACAGATTAATTCATGGCCAAGTGGCAGTGGTTTGGAGTCGATATTTGAACGTGAACCGCATTGTTGTTGCCAATGATGAAATTTTGGATAATAAAGTACAGATTATGGCATTAAAAATGTCTGTACCAGAAGGAATTAAGCCGTTTTTTGTTAGTGTAGACAAGGCGATTCAATTATTAAATAATCCTAAATCAGATAAATTGAAGATTTTGGTAGTTGTCAATAAACCAAAGGACGCGTTAAAAATTGCCAAAAAAGTTTCCAATATTCCAATGATTAATTTGGGCAATTACGGAAGAGTCGGATCAGAAGATATGAAGGGCAAAAAGCAGTTAAGTAAAAATATTTTCATTACACCTGATGATGAAAAAGACTTGAAAAAGCTTCTAGAGACAAATATAAAGATAAACGTCCAACCAGTACCTACAGATCCAGATGTGCAATTATCAAGTTTGTTATAAAGAGGAGGTAAAAAAATGTTAGTACCGGCTTTATGGGTAGCGTTAATAATGTTTGTGGGAAATTTTTCCGATTGTGGCATGTCCGATCCAATGATTAGACGTCCACTTGTTATGTCAATGCTTGTTGGACTAGCTTTAGGCGATTTAAAAACGGGTATTATTATGGGAGCCTCACTAGAAGTGATTTTTCTTGGGATCAGTGGCATTGGTGGTGCAATGCCTTCTGATTCTATGACAGGTTCTATATTTGGGACAGCATTTGCAATTTTAAACCATCAAGGAGTTGCTGTTGCACTTTCTCTTGCAGTTCCAATTAGCCTTTTAGCCGTTTTTGTCAATCAATTAGTTATTTTTATCCGTGGTCTTTTACTTAGTACTTTTGAAAAGTATGCCGAGGAGGATAAGAGTAAATCAATTGAAAGGTTGCATTACCTAAGCATATTTGGAGGACCGCTTGTTTATGCACTTATTGGTTTTTTAGGAATTTACTTGGGTTCGGGTTCAATATCGGCTTTAGTAAAAGCCATTCCCCCTGTAGTTATGAATGGGCTTACAGTTTTGGGACAAATGCTTCCAGCATTAGGTATTGCGTTACTGTTAAATATGATTTATGAAAAAGGAAATATGTTGTATTTACTTCTAGGATTTGTACTTTCAAGCTATTTAAAGTTACCTATTATAGCAGTTGCCTTAATAGGAATCATATTAGCGTTTATTCTTGCATCAATAGATAAGAATATTTTGGAAGTCAAAAATATGAAATCTCCGAAGGCAAAAACAGTATCAGAAAATAGCACAAATAATTCACTTGAGGAGGATTTTTTCAATGACTGATAAAACAACTAAAGCTGAAATAATGGATAAAACAACTTTTAGAAAAATATTTTGGCGTTCTTTTCTACTCCAGGGCACATGGAACTATATTAACGGTGCTGGTGTCGGAGCCTTATATATGATTTTGCCATTTATAAGAAAACTATATCCTAAGCCTGAAGACAAGCCTGCAAGAATTTCAGCCTTAAAAAGGGGATTAGCATATTTTAATATTACACCTGCTTTAGCACCCTTCCCTATGGGAATTGCTTCAAGTATGGAAGAGCAGAACAAAAATATAGCCGATTTTGATCCTAGTTCAATTAATGCCGTGAAGGCAAGTCTGATGGGACCACTTTCCGGAATTGGTGATTCTCTATTTTGGGGAACAATTAGAGTAATCGCTGCCGGAATTGGTATTAGTTTAGCAAAAGCAGGGAATATTCTTGGACCTATTTTATTTTTGGTTATCTATAATATTCCAAATTTCATTGCAAGATATTATGGCTTAAAGTACGGTTATGAATTAGGCGGAGATTTTATACAAAAAGCATATAAAAATGGTTATATGAAAATCATTACTAAAGCGGCTGGTATTTTAGGTATGATAATGGTTGGTGCAATGACTTTTAGCACTGTTACTCTGAAAACTATTTTAAAATTTAAAATGGGTAGCATGAGTTTTGATCTTCAGAAGATTTTAGATCAAATTATGCTTGGAATCATACCTTTAACGGTTACTTTAATTACTTTTTGGTTGATTAGAAAAAAGGTAAGTGCAAATAAGATCATTGTACTAATGGTTATTTTGTCATTTGCACTAAGTGCTTTGAAAATTCTTTAATTTTTGAAAGGACTGACATGGAAAAATATTTATATAGACCTAAAAACTGCTTTTTTGGTGATTGTATGCCATTTTATAACAGGCATGACAAATTATTTTATTTATACTTTCAAAAAGATACTAGAAACCCCGTGCCCTTTGGTGAACCTTTTGGATGGGAATTAGTTACAACGAGCGATTTTGTTCATTATAAAGAATATGGTGAAGTTTTAAAAAAAGGCTCCGAAGAAGATCATGACCAATTTGTTTATGCTGGCAGTGTGTTTGAACAAAAGAACAATATAAGAGCTTTTTATACCGGGTATAATCGTAATTTTGTAAATAAAAATTGTTCATCACAAGTTTTAATGAAAGCTGCAAGCAAAGACGGAATACATTGGTGCAAAGAGGGACTTGCTAAAGAACTTTCGCCACAAACTGGTTATGATTCAAATAATTGGCGAGATCCTAGTATTGTCTGGAACCCTGATAATCAAGAATACATTTTAATATTAGGCACACGTTTGGTTTCTGATTTAAAAGCAAAAACAGGAAGATTGGTTTATTACACATCAAAAAATAGTCAGGACTGGACTTTTAAAGGAGATTTTTGGGCACCAAATTTATATACCATGATTGAGATGCCACAAATTTTTAAAATAAAAGATTGGTGGTACTTGGTCTATTCTGAATACGATCTTAATAAGACTACTCATTATGCAATGAGTAAAAATATTATGGGGCCTTGGCTATTTCCTAAACAAGATACCTTTAATGGCAGGGCTTATTATGCCGCAAGGACTGCTAGTGATGAAAAAAATAGATATCTTTTTGGTTGGGTACCTTCTAAAGAAGCTGGAAAGGACGAAAATAATTATTTATGGGGTGGTACCTTTTTACCTTTAAAAATTACTCAGAATAATGATGGATCATTAAAAACGTCAATTCCAGACACTTTAATTAATACTGTTTCAGAAAGATATAGTTTTGAATCTCAAAAAATAAAATCAAAATATAAAAGGACAGAAACTCAACTTCAAGGTAATCAGCCTAAAAAACATTATTTACTGAAAAATAAAATTGTGTATGAACCTGGCACCAAAAGTTTCTCCTTGATATTCTTTGAAAATTCTGATACCAAAGAGGGCTATGAATTCAATATTGATCTCAATAAACAGCAACTAAGTGTTAGACGAACACCAAATTTAAGATGGTACCAAATGTTAAATATTGGTTTGTCCAGGCAAGTTAACTTGGTTTCTAATAAAGAATATGATATTTCTTTATTGATTGACGATACTATTGCTATTTTTGAAATTGCTGGTGTTGTATTGAGCTGTCGAATCCAGAAAAATACATGTTATGGCATATCTTTTGCGGTAGTTGATGGTATAGTTCAAATTAAATCAGTTTAAATAGTAAAAAAAGTCTAATCTCACAATATTGAGATTAGACTTTTTATGCGGTGATAAGTGCGAGTTTTAAATGATATTTAAATAAAAAAATAAATTATTTTTAACTTTTTTGTGTACTTTTTTAAATAAGATGATAAAATACTTAATAATTAATTTTAAGGAGGAAAAAGCAATGAGGCGAATTAGCAATCAGCATATTTCGATTTTGTCACAAATCATTTTGCCGACAATGTATACCTAAGCACTATTATATTAAAGGAGTACAAATATGGCTGATACAACCAAAACTAACAAACTAACAGTAAAAACTTTTCTTAACAACATTTTAGCTGGGACTGCAACTGGAATTATCGTAGGCTTGATTCCAAATGCAGTTGTCAGTGCGATTTTAAAGTTATTTGGTCAAAATCCGGTGACGGCATCTATTAATCAAGCATTATTGATTTTTCAGTGTGCTACGCCTTTGCTAATTGGGGCCTTAATTGCCATTCAATTTAAAATGGTTCCACTGGACGTTGCCATTGTAGGAGCCGCTGCTTATGTTGGCTCTGGTGTTACAAAATTCGTACCACAAATTGTGAACCCTGCTACTAAAGCTCAAGGAGTATTTGTTTCAGCAGGGACAGGCGATCTTATTAATACCATGATTACAGCAGGTTTAGCTGTGGGACTTTTATTATTAGTCGGTCAACATTTTGGCTCTGTCAAAATTGTTGCCGCACCGATCGTTGTTGGTGGAGGAGCAGGTTGGATTGGCATGCTGATTTTGCCGTATGTAAGCAAAATTACTACATGGCTCGGGTCGGTAATTAATTCCTTTACTAATTTACAGCCAATATTAATGTGTATTTTAATTTCCTGTATGTTTGCAATTCTAATCATTTCACCAATATCAACTGTGGCAATTGGAATGGCTATCCAATTAAATGGTATCTCTGCAGGTGCAGCAGCAATGGGAGTCGCGGCAACGACGCTGGTATTGGTCGTTCATTCTTGGCGAACTAATAAATCAGGAGTTACTATTGCAATTGCATTAGGGGCAATGAAAATGATGATGCCCAATCTTTTCAGGCATCCAATTATTGTTTTACCAACATTAATTACAGCAGCGCTTTCCGCTATTCCGGTAGCTTTATTTCACGTTAGTGGCACGCCAGCTTCTGCAGGCTTCGGTCTTGTTGGCTTGGTAGGGCCTCTTGCTTCCCTAGATGCTGGCAAAGCAAGTATTAATATTGTAATGGCGCTAATTGTCTGGATAGTATTCCCAGTTGTAGTAGCAATGGTTTGCCGTTTTCTCTTTGAAAAGGTCTTTCATGTTTATGATGAAAAGGTAGCCTTTGCCTATCTAGGTGAATAAATGTAATTACTTAAATCTGTCATAAAAAACCAATCCTTATTTACACCAATTTATTTTAAGCATCAAAAAACTCGTGAAAAACAAATTTTGTTTTATTCACGAGTTTTTATTTGTAAACAGGTTACTAATTTAAATTAAATTTTTCCCAGGCAGTTTCGATTTGGTCATAATTTAATGCTGCTGTTTTAGCAAAAAGTACATTGGCATCTTTTAGATCCGTTTTAGAGCCAACGCCAACCGATAAAGCACCTGACTTGTTGATAGCAGCGATACCTGCAATTGAATCTTCAATACCCACGCAATCTCGTGGCTTGAGATTAATTGCTTCAGCTGCAGCAATAAAGATGTCGGGTGCTGGCTTACCAGCGGCAACTTTACTTGGATCTGCAATTGCATCAAATGCCTTTGTCAGTTGTAATTTTTCTAGTATGAATGGACCATTTAAGCTAGCAGAAGCCAAAGATAGTTTAACGTTGTTTTTCTTTAGGGATGAAATTAATTCACTAATTCCAGGTAAGATATTTGCAGGAGTTAAACTGGCCAACAAATTGCGGAAAATATTATTTTTTTCAGTGGTCATTTCATTAAATTGTTCTTGTGAAACGGAAATATTTAAAAATTTTAAGATTGCATTTAAAGAATCTGTTCGACTTACACCTTTTGTTTGCTTTTCAAGTTCATCCGGCAATTCGCGGTTAAAATGATTTTTGATTAATTTTCTCCAAGCTTGGAAATGGTATACGGATGTATCTGCAATGACTCCATCTAGATCAAAGAGAACGCCTTTCATTTAAAAACTTCCTTTCACTTGTTACTGGCGTAGTATCAAGTATTTTCTTAATTTGGTTAAAATCTTCGTCTGAAATATTAATAAATGGCAACAGACTATTCAATTCTACCATAGAATTTTCACCAAATTTTTTGAGATTATCGGGATCTTGCAAAAAGTCAAAAACAGTATTGATTGGTCTTAGCTGTTTAACAAGTTCCGCATCGCTCATTAGTTCTTTTACGGGCATATTAATATTGTAGTATTCGATATAGCTGGTTTCAGGTACATAAGAGATTGTAAAGTCACCATTAGTTAATTCCAATGGCAAAGTTGCCCGCTTGCCATTAATTTCTACTTTATCCTTCACTCTAGGTAATTTTACGGTTACTTTTTGACCCAAAGGAATGCTAAGGTTGATCTTGATAGTGTGTTGGGCATCAGTTTCAAGTTGGTAAGCCATTTTGAGATCACCGTATGAACTGTGGAAGTGACCTGAAATATTTTTAAAGCGATAATCAAATTGAGGCGCAAAAAGCACTTCTTGGTAGCCATTACTCTGTTTCCTTAAGCCCAAAACTTGTTGATAGACCCACTGCATGATTGCACCGATTGAATAATGGTTCAGCGAGTTCATTCCTTCGGGATTCATTGAGCCATCTGGCAAGACTGAGTTCCAGCGTTCCCAAATAGTAGTAGCACCTAAATTAACTTCATAGAGCCAGCTTGGAAAATCTTCGTTTAGAAAAATTTGTGTCGCTAATTTATGTTCGCCATTTTCAGATAAAACCTGACAAATAAAAGGCGTTCCAATAAAACCAGTTTGCAAATGGTTGTGATCCTTTTTTAGCCTCTGAACGAGATCCTTAACAACACGTTTTTTCTGTTCTTTTGGTACCAGATTAAAATGAAGGGCTAGGGCATATGCAGTTTGTGTATCAATTGCTAGACGGCCATTTTTAGTAATAAATTCATCTCTAACAGCTTCTCTAATGGCTTGAGCTTGTTGTTCATATTTCTTTGCATCAGAGGTATTACCTAAAATGCGAGCTGCTTGAGCAACAATCCAACTGGAATAGGCATAATAAATTGAGGCAATATAATCTTCGTTAGTTTTACCATTTGGCATGGCCGGGTTTTCACCGTCTAAAGACAGCCAGTCACCAAATTGAAAGCAACCAGTCCAAAGGTTCTTGGTAGTGGTTGCTTGACTGATCCAATTTACCCAGGACTTCATACTAAAGTAATTTTGTCTTAAGATAGCCGGATCAGCTGTTGCTTGATAGGCAGTCCACGGGATAACAGTCGCGGCATCTCCCCAAATTGCCGCACCACCACTATTATTGCCCATTGCAGGAGCATACATTGTTAGCATACCCTTATGTGCAGCCTGTTCAATTTTCATATCTTTAGCATATTTTTTGAAAAAAGGGTAAGCATTCATATTTAAAATGGCAGTGCTGGCAAAAATGGCAGCATCCCCGGACCAGCCTAAACGCTCGTCTCGTTGGGGACAGTCTGTTGGAACATCAAAGAAATTGCTTTTTTGACTCCATAAAACGTTTTGAAGCAGGCGATTAACTTTGGCATTAGTTGTTTTGATACCGCCAGTAATTTCAAGATCAGAATAAATTACCGCTGCTCTGAAATCTTTTTTTCTTAATGGGTGAGAATTACCGGAAACTTTGACATAACGGTAACCATAGTAAGTGAAATGTGGTCTAACCCATTCTTTTTCACCATTTGAAACATAGTGAAAGGCAGCACGAGCCTCCCGCAGATTATCCCGGTAAAAATTGCCGTCTTGAAGGATTTCTCCCATTTGTAAGTCAATTTCCTTGCCAGCTGATTCGTGATTGTAAAATTCGGGCCAGCCAGCTTGGTTTTGACCGAAATCAAGAACTGTTTCACCTTTAGGAGTGTGAATAATTTCTTTAACAGGCAAATATTCCTTTACTTTTAATGGCAGGCTTAGACGGTCATGCAATATATCTTTAGAATGCTGCAATATAATTGCCGGTTGCCAATCAATTATTTTCTTGGTAGTGTCAAAGTCTTCACCATAATAAATGGCTGATTTGGTAATTTTTCCAGCAGTAGTTTTCCAAGAAGAGTCTGTGTTTATCACTTGACTGCTGCCATCATCATAATCGATATGCAGTTCAGCGATAGCCATTTGTTGGTCGCCATAGATGCAATCTTTACCACCATCAAAGCCAAAGTTACCTTTGTACCAACTATCTCCAAGGGAAATCAAAAGCTCTTGCCGAGATTTTTCCTTCAGCTTTTTAGTTACATCATAAGTTTGAATCTGTACTAGTTTGTCATAGGCAGTGACACCAGGGGCAAGAAACTCATCTCCGATTTTTTGCTTGTTCAAATAGGCCTCGTAAACCCCTAAACCGCTAATATAAAGGCGAGCTTTTACTACCTTTTTGCTTAAAACAAATTCTTTCTTTAAAAGAGTATTTTGAATGTTTTTATCTTGATTACCAATCCATTCTGCAGTGAAAGGTTCATTCATCTTACCAGTTTCAAAGAAAGTATTTGCACTTGTTTGGGTATCATCGTTTTTTAACCAAACAGTGACGTCATATCTTGTCCGTGGTTTAATCTTCAGTTCGAAGTCAAAATAATTGTTATCATATTGTTGCCACTGACTGTCGAAAATTGGTTCATTTACATCAATTGTTATTCTTTTTTGCATATTGCTTGAATCATGATCGGCTTCAGCGCTGAATTCTATTCTTAAATGATTTTCTAAGTCATAACCAAGAGGTTCAGTATAATGATTGACTAAAATGTCTTTAATTTTTAACATTGATCTGCCTCCTTATAAGTGAGTCTCAAAATGGCCACAGAATGGATCTACAGGGCTTTGCCCGATAAATTTGTCCTGTCCCATCATTTTTTCCAGAAGAGCATCAATTGTGACCTCATTGCCTGTATAAGCGTTAATATAAGTTGAAATCATTGGAATATCGAAAAGGTGGTAGGGATTGCAGGTGGAAACAAAAACAGTAGGGATGTCCTTCATAAACCAGGGAGCGTCCGCTGCCATTAGATGAATCCAATCAAGTCTAGTTGTCGTTTGATTGCTTGCCGTTTCAACGTTAGCAACATAAAATGCCAGGTCAAATTGATCCTTTTCATATTGCACTCCACCTGCGAAAACTTCTTTAAAATCTAGATTTTTCCGATCAAAAACTGTAACTTTAAATCCTTTTCCTTCAAGTTTTTCCTTAAATTTTGCGGTTACCTTACCGCCTTCTTTAAAGCCACCATCGTCTGTATCACCTAAAACAACTAAACGAACACGGGGATATTTTTCTGGTGTAATCGGTAGCAGTTTGTCGCGGTCTTTAACTAAAGTAACAGATTCTTGTGCTACTTTAGCAGCCAATTTTTCATGTTCTGCCAATTTTAAATCAATTTCTTGCGATGCTGGTTCACAAAGATTATTTTCCGTGTCCATCACGCCTTGTGCAACTTTAGTGGCAATTATTCTGGTAACAGCTTCGTCGAGTCGCGTCATTGAAATCTTGCCACTTTTGACTGCATCAGTCACAAATTGATAGTCTTCATCGATATCCTTGTTGAATAAGATCATGTCGATACCTGCATTAATGGTGGCTGGTAATGCTTCTGAACGTCGCAAAATTGCATTGTACCCAATCATTGGCGTGGCATCAGTAATGGTGAGACCGTTAAAATGCAAAACAGTCCGTAAAAGTTTATCAGCTAATAGTTTGGAAGTAGAGGCAGGGCGTAAATCCTTATTTTCAATACCTGGTTGCAAATGTCGTTCCCAAGCCGGTTGCATAATGTGAGCAATCATGACAGCTGGTAAACCATTTTGAATTAAGTGACGATAGATTTGTCCGTATGATTCCATCCATTTGTCAGCGGATAACGAGTTAATTGAACTCAAAAGATGCTGGTCTCGCTCATCAACGCCATCACCAGGGAAGTGCTTTGCTACTGGAATAATATGATTAGCATTAAAACCTTTGATTTGTGCATCTGACATTCTAATCACACGCTCTTTATTGCTGCCGAATGTGCGCACATTCATGATGGGGTTACGAAAGTTTAAATCAAGATCTACAATTGGTGCAAAAGCCATGTTGCCACCGACTTGTTTAGCCTCATAGCCCGATACATAACCCAAATTATATGCATTCTTTTCGTCATCGGTAGCAGCAATTTGCAAAGGTCTGCCGAACCATGTTCCTTCGCTTAATAATCCATTCCCGCCAGCTTCCAAGTTGGCAGCAACAAAAAGGGGAGTTTGGCTTGCTTTCTGCGAAACTGTTATTTCACGTTGCAATTTGCGGGCTTTATCGGGACGGTACATAATACCACCTGGTTGATATTTTTTAACAAACTCTGTTAAGTCAGTGTTATCTTCATCCTCACCAATTACAAAGAAAAGCTGTCCGATTTTAGCAGCAAGTGACATATTAGTTACTTTATTTTTCACAAAATTAATCTCTGTAATAGATAAGTTGTATGGACTTTGAGTTAAATCAGTCATATTTTCCTCCC
The DNA here is from genome assembly GCF_058139575.1 of Lactobacillus sp. VURO6/B1 (VP7). Classification (NCBI taxonomy): domain Bacteria; kingdom Bacillati; phylum Bacillota; class Bacilli; order Lactobacillales; family Lactobacillaceae; genus Lactobacillus; species Lactobacillus sp. VURO6/B1 (VP7). The sequence continues at coordinate 65,767 of NZ_JBVOWJ010000004.1, forward strand.
AAATTTTGAAAAGTCTTGCTTTGTTCTTCATTTTAACTTAATGTAAAAAAGCAAACTATTGTTAAATTACATAATAAAACTGTTTATTTCACAGAATTTCTTTCATAAATTAAAGGTATTAAAATGCACGAAAAAATAATACAAATGTTACGTCAAAATAATAGCTTTCGTGATTGGAACACGATGTTGCAAGATTTTAAGTCAAATGAGTTTAAATTAAAAGTTGCTGGTCATATCAATAGTGAACCTGTTTATGAATTCTTCAATACCTATTCTGATAACTTTGTATTAAACAGTAGTTCAATTACAATTTCTGTTCAGCCTGTAAAATCATATATACCATTTCATATCCATGATTACGTAGAAATCAACATTCCTTTGGTAGGTAATTGTGTTGTAGTAACTGAGCATGAGCGTATTAAAGTTAATCAGGATAACATGATTTTTATCGGTATCAAAACTCCGCACAAAGTAGAACCAATTGGTAAGAATGGTGTGGTTTTAAATATTGAATTACGCACTTCTGCTTTTTCTCTAAATGAACTTAATTTTTTGCAATCAAAGGGTAAGGGTATTTCAATTTCTAACTTACTTTTTTCTTTATTATCAGACGAAGATCATGGTGAAGGGCGATATAGTCTGTTTGAAATTGACCATGATTCCAAAATTATTGCTATTATTTACGATATCATTGACGAATATTATGATGACAAAATTCAGTCTGATCAGATCATTAAATTAGAAATGCTGACTATGTTTTCCTTGCTAATCAGAAAAACTTATTATCGTGAGGCTCAAGTAACTGACTCGAAAAAGAAAAACAATAATTTGCTTTCTTTGTTACTTTATATTGAAAAAAATTATTCTGATATCACATTGGAACAAATGGCACAGCATTTTGGCTTTAATCCAAATTATTTATCAGATTACTTAAAGAGTGAAACGGGATTGTCCTTTATTAAATTAGTTCAGTTACAAAGAATAAACATAGCTGCAGAATACTTGACTTACACTAAGGCACCAATCGAAAAGATTGCTAACAGAGTAGGATATGAAAATGCGTCCTATTTTTATAAAATATTCAGACATTACTTTGGCATTTCTCCAGCAAAATACCGTTCTAATACCAGATGATGCCCTCTTTTTTTGCCTTCTTTTTTTGCTAAAATCTGTGAAATCAACATAAATTGTCTAGCTTTTGCATATTGTTCGCTTATTTCAATGAACATATACTTTAAGAAATGAAAGCGAATTAATAGGATAGGAGCGTAGAAAATGAAAAATTTTCAAAAATGGCTGGAAAAATATCTGGTCCCGTTTTCAAATAAATTAGGACAAAATAAGGTCCTGCAAAGTATATCTTCCGGCATGGTAATGACATTACCAGTTACTATTGGTGCTTCGGTGTTCTCAATATTTGCCAGTTTTCCAATCAAACCTGTTGCAGATTGGTTTGCCAAGGTGGGAATAACCCCGTCAATGTCTGCTATTGTTAATGGTACGATGAACATTTTGGCTGTTTTTATAGCTTTTACCATTGCTTATAATTATGCCAAAAGCTGCAAGCAAAACGGAATTGTTGCTGGTTTATTCGGCTTGGCCAGCTTTTTCGTGCTAATGCCGCAAACTGTTCCCGGTAAAAAGCCTGTTAATGCTTTTCAAATGACCTATATGGGTAGCGAAGGCATAATTGTGGCAATTATTTTGTCAATTTTAATCGGTGTATTTTACGTTAAATTAAGCAAAAATAAGAAACTGACTATTAAATTGCCAGATTCAGTCCCTAGTATGGTCAGTTCGTCAATTGAGCCACTGATAATTGGTATAATTATATTTATTACAGTATTTATCATTAGAGCAATTTTTGATTTTTCTCAATTCAAGAATGTTTTCGATTTTGTTAATAAACTAATAACTGCACCGTTAATGCACATCGGTGGTTCACCATTAACTTTAATCCTGATTTTTGCTCTGTCCAATGTTTTATTTACATTTGGAATTCATCCAGCTGCTATCGAATCTGTGGTTATACCATTAGTTATCTCAATGATGGTTAGCAGTACACCCGCTTTTCAAGCTGGGAAGACTATTCCATACTTGAGTAATCTGGTAGTTTTTGCATTTTCAAATAATGACGCAGCAGGTGCTACTCTTAGTTTAGTTATAATGGGCTTATTTTTGAGTAAGTCCAAGCGGTACAAGGAATTCTTTAAGGTTTCTGCTTTGCCAAATCTATTCAATATAAATGAACCTATTATCTTTGGGATGCCAATTGTTTTAAACCCACTGATGTTTGTACCCTTTGTTTTATCAACCTTTGTTTCCGGTTGTATCGGTTTGTTAGCCGTAAAGATCGGTTTTATTACCAATTACAATCCCAGCTTAGGAATGGGAATGCCATGGACAATGCCGAAAATAATTGCTGATACAATGATTATGGGTTGGCAAGGGGCAGTAGTTTGGTTAATTAACTTTTTACTGATGTTTGTGATTTATCTGCCATTCTTTAGGGTTGCAGATAAGCAGGCATTTGAAGAGGAGAATAAGTAAATATGGACAATCAATTTCATCTTCAAGATGATTTTCCTAAAAATTTTCTCTGGGGAGCCAGTACTTCGGCTTTCCAGGTTGAAGGCGCCGCAAATGAAGACGGCAAGGGCGAATCGGTTGCTGATTTGAGATCTAAAAAAAGTAAATTTTTGGATACTTCAGTTTCTGTTGATCATTATCATCATGTTGAAGAAGACGTCGCTTTAATGGCAAAATTGGGATTGAAAAGTTATCGTTTTTCAATCTCATGGTCGCGGATTTTTCCTCACGGCAATGATGAAGAACCTAATCAAGAAGGAATTGCTTTTTATAATAAACTGATCAATTTACTAGTCAAAAATCAAATTGAGCCCATTGTAACAATGTTTCATTTTGATTGCCCCGTTTCTTTAGTGAAGCAGTATGGTGGTTGGGCTAGTCGCAAGGCCATTAGTGATTTTTATAATTATGCCAAAACGCTCTTTAATGAATTTGGAGATAGAGTTAAATATTGGTTAACCATTAATGAACAATCTCTGCTAGCAAATGTCCCTGAGATGAATGGTATTAAAGATGAGGATTTGCGCCGTTTAAGGGAAAAGGGTGAAAATTCTAATTACAATATGTTTTTAGCTCAGGCAAAAGTATATCGACTTTGTCACGATCTGTTTCCTAACTCAATGATTGGGCCAGCTGTTTCTTATATGACTAATTTTCCTTATGATCATACTTCTAAAAATGCTCTCAAAAGTAAGAACATGGAAGACTTAATCTCATTTATTGATATGGATGTGGCTCTTAGGGGAGAACTGCCTAGCTATTATTTACGTTACCTGGAAGACAGCAAAATCACTCTTAATTACCATGAAGGGGATGCAGATATTTTAAAAAACGGTCGCGCTAATTTTTTGGGATTAAATTGGTACTCAACGTCAGTATTTAGGTTGAGCAATGAAGAAAGCCCCAAGATGCTTGCCGGTGTCATTTCCAATGTGGAAAAAGTAACAGATGACCGTCTGATGAATTCAGAATGGGACTTTTCTTATGACCCTGTTGGTCTGCGTTTTGCTCTGCAAAAAGTCAATGATCGTTATCCCAATATTCCCATTATTATTACCGAATGTGGCTGGCCTGAACGTGATCAACTTGAAAACGGTCAGGTGCATGACCCAAAACGGATCAAGTATCTCAATGGGCACATTTTTGAACTACGTGAAGCTATTAAAGACGGAGTTAATGTTATTTCTTTTAATCCATGGTCATTTTTAGATTTGTTAAGTGTTAACGATGGGATGGACAAGCGCTACGGGTTGGTTTATGTCAACAGAAATAATCACTCAGTGCTTGATATGAAGAGATATCCTAAGGATAGTTTTTACTTTTATCAAAAAGTAATTGCTACAAATGGTAAAAATGTGACTAAAATAGAAATTGATGAGTAGAAATAGATTATAATTTGATAAGGAGCTTTTTAAAACAATATTTAAATCGCGTCAAAGAGAGCTACAGCAATCTAATTATTTTTAATAACAATAAAAGGACTTTAAAATGATGAAATTAAAGTCCTTTTTTTCAGTTTGAAAAGCAATTAAATTACATAACGAATAAAAAGCATTAAAATGCTTTTATCAAAAAAATTATTTTCAAAAAAGTTTATTAACGCTTACGGATGTAAACATTTTTATATAATAACAATAATTGTAAATAATTTTAGCAAAACGGCTTTTAAGTGATTAAATAACTAAAAAAAGCCCCAATTTTTGTCTAAAACAAGGTATAATTTGAATTGAATTGAAGGGAGTTTTTTTACAAATGATGTGTGATAATTTGTTTTTCAAAATTTTGTGGGTAGTTGTTTACGCTATTACCGCTTATTTTACTTTTACTGGTAATATGATGATGGGGATGTACTGGATGGCAGGCGGTATGCTGGCCCAAGCAGTAGTTGACCTTGTCTACCATTTTTGGCCAAATCGTAAAAAGTGTTAGAAAGAGTCTGAGAAAAAAATCTAACCTAACTGAAAAGGCTGACAAATCACGTTAATAAAACGTTGATTTGTCGGTCTTTTTATATTGTAAAATTTTTTGATTTAACTTCAAAGAGCGCTTTTTCCCAGACTCTTTTTACTCGTCATTTTCTTTTAAAAAGCTCTGAATAATTCTTTCTCTCATAGTTAGAAAGACCTGATTATGACCAGTAGGGTGAATACGATTGGTTAAAAGAATTAGACCCGACTTTTTTACACGGTCAAGAAGCATAAGAACACCAGTGAAGCCAGTATGCAGAATTATGGGATAATGCAACTGAGGGTCAAAGCGCAAGTCCCAGCCCCATGAGCGTGGCTTGACACCCACCGGATTTTTATTATCGAATAACATTGCGACAAGTTCTTGACTGAAGGGCAGGATGTGCTTATCTAGACCCAAGTATCCTTTACTTAATTTAACCAAGTCATTCATTGTGGAGAAGAGTCCTGCTGAACCGCAATCACTGCCAAGCTGGCGTGCTTTAGGATCGTGCGGTTCGCCTTGTAAAACTTTTCCTTGGTAAACAGCGGTGGGCACACATAAGTCCTTAGGGGGATTGAATGTCGTATTTTCCAAACCAGAAGGCTCAATTATTAATTTTTGACCAACTTCTTGAACTGGTTGCTCAAATATTTTTTTAACAACCAAACCCAACAAGATAAAATTCGTATCGGCATAGCGCATTTTGTGTTCAAATTCGTCTGTGACAGGTAAATGAATGATGGCATTGATTAATTCGTCGCGAGATAACTGATCGCGCTTTTCAATCCAGCCACGGATTCCACTGGTATGGGTAAGCAGATGAAAAAGGCGGACACGTTCATCTTTAAATTCAGGAATAAAGTCGTGCAGTGGTTCAGTAAAATTGAGCTGTCCCTCTTGATATAATTTAAGCAAAATATTTTCAGTAATAAGTACTTTGGTCAGACTGGCTAAATCATAAATAGCAAAAGGGCTAAGTTGCGTAACTGTCGGATAGGTACTTGCAAAGCCGACAGTTGAAGTGAAAACTTGGTCATTTTTAAAAAAAGCATAGTTAACGCCCGGTACAATGCGTTCCGTAACCATTGATTCAATTAAATTTTGGGTGTTTGAGTAGTCAATCATATAAACTATCCTTTGTTCAAAGTTTCTTACTCTATTATATACAATTCATTGATTTATTTTTGCAAATAAGTGCAAATGAAATTTTAAATGTTAAAAAACAGATTTAATGGTAAATTTGATGTAATCGCTTGCATAAATGGAATTCTAATGTTAGATTTAAGTTTGTAAAATAGAAGAACTTTTATTTGACGTGTTACTGGTAATGCAGGCAAGATCAAATGTATGTAATTAATAACCGAGATTAACGGTTTTATTTACGTATGTTTGGTCTTTTTTATTGAAATAAAAGAGGAAAATTATGGATAATCATAAAATCGCGCTACGAATCTTAGATGGTGTAGGTGGAAAAGAAAATGTCTCTGGTTTAACTCATTGTTTTACCAGATTGAGATTTGTTTTAAAAGATGAAAGTAAAGCTAGTACAGATAAAGTTTCCAGTATAGAGGGAGTGATTCAGGTCGTAGAGGCCAGCGGTCAATTTCAAGTTGTTTTAGGTAATAAAGTTGAAGCAATCTATGATGAAATCATGCCTCTGCTCGGAACTACTGAGACCGAAAATTATGAGCAAGACAAAAAAGTTGGTATTGGTACAAAGATTTTAAATGTTGTAACTGCTATTTTTACGCCAACTATTCCGGCCATTGCTGCTTCGGGAATGTTAAAGGGTATCCTGGCTGTTGCAGCATTAATTGGCTTGAATGTCTATCACGTTGATATAAAGACATTTAATACTTATATTATTTTGAATGCCGCTTCAGACGCTCTATTTTATTTTATGCCAGTAATTTTGGCTAGATCAGCTGCAAAAGTTTTTAAAACCAATGAATACATAGCTATGACTCTGGGGGCAACGCTATGCTATCCCACTTTGGTAGAGTTGATGACCGGAAATAAAGCAGTAACTTTGTTTGGGATCGGAATTACCAAGGCAAATTATGTTTCCTCGGTTGTTCCCATCATCATAGCTGTTTTTGTACTGGCCTACGTTGAAAAATTTGTTAAAAAAATAATGCCGGATGTGCTCAAAATTATCATGGTACCAACTTTGTCTTTACTTATTATGGTACCGGCAACTTTAATGATTTTCGGCCCAATTGGTATTTATATTGGTAACGCTGTTAACTGGGCATATCACTATATCATGAATTTGAGTCCGATTTTATTAGGTGCCTTTGTAGGTGGTATTTGGTGTGTACTTGTTATTTTTGGTGCTCACAGAGCAATCATTCCGATTGGTATAAACGATGTTGCTAAAACGGGACGGCAAAACCTGCTTGCCTTTGCTGGTGCAGCAAACTTTTCACAAGCTGGTGCTGCTTTGGGAGTTTTTCTCAAAACTAAAAATAAAAATCTGAAAACTGTTGCAGCTTCAGCCACAGTGACAGCATTGTTTGGTATTACCGAGCCAGCTATTTATGGTGCTAACTTGCGTTTGAAAAAGCCCATGGTTTATGCGGTAATTAGTGGTGCTTTAGGTGGCGCTTTGATGGGCTGGGGTGGCTCTTACGGAAATGCTTTCGCCAATCAAGGTGTTTTAACTATTCCTGTTTATGCTTCTGCTGGGACTAAGGCTTTCGTTTGTTACATTTTGGGTTGTTTAATTTCCTTTGGTGGCGCCTGCATTTTAACAGTTATATTAGGTTTTAATGATTTACCTAGTGATGCAGCTCCTGCAGAAAAAAATAGTTCAAAAACTGACCAGATTGAGGATAATCAGGAAGAAAATCCTGCTAAAACCATTGATGAAGATTTAGTTGCAGATGACTGTGACTTATCTGTAAATTCTCCTGTTGAAGGTAAAACGATACCTCTAACTCAGGTTTCAGATGAAGTTTTTGCATCCGGAGTTTTGGGTAAAGGTATTGCAGTTCAACCTGCTTCAGGAAAAATTTTAGCTCCTGCAGATGCCACAGTCAGCATGATATATCCGACTTTACATGCAATTGGTTTAATATTAGACAGCGGAATTGAAATGATGATCCATATTGGCATCGACACTGTTAAACTAAATGGAAAGTATTTTGAAAAACACGTTCAAGATGGAGATCATGTCAAGAAGGGGCAACTGCTAGTTTCATTTGACATGCAAAAGATTGAGCAGGCAGGTTATGACTTAACCACGACCGTTGTAGTGACTAATTCGAAAAACTATGCAGCCATTGGTTCGACGAACAAGGATAACGTCACTAATAACGACCAGTTGTTATACTTGTTATCAAATTCATAATATCTAAGTCTAAAAAATGATTAAATAGAGGAGTAAAATATGGAAAAATTTGACTCAGACTTTTTATGGGGTGCGTCCTCATCAGCCTTTCAAATTGAAGGCGGCTGGAACGAAGATGGTAAGGGAGAATCAGTAGCAGATTATAATTCTTTTGTTCATGCTGGTCCTGAACAAGCTGATACAAAAGTGGCCAGTGATTTTTATCATCATTATCGAGAAGATATTTCTCTTATGAAAGAATTAGGTCTTAAAGTATACCGTTTCTCCATTGCCTGGTCGAGAATTATTCCGGACGGTGATGGTCAGGTTAACCAAAAGGGGATCGACTTTTACAATAAAGTGATTGATTGCCTGATTGCAAATGGGATTGAGCCGTTTGTAACTCTATATCATTTTGATTTGCCCCTAGCCCTGGTAGAAAAATACAACGGCTGGGAAAACAGGTCTTGCATTTCGGCTTTTAGAAGATACGCCCAAATATGTCTTAAGGAATTTGGTGACAGGGTCAAGCACTGGCAGGTGATCAATGAACAAAACCTAATGGTTCGTGTAGACGAGCGCTTAAACATGTATCATGTTGAAGCTAAGAATAAAGAACGTGTCAGAGCTCAAATGGATTACAATATGTTTGTAGCAAGTGCCTACGTTATGAAAGATTGTCATAAGATGGTGCCAAACGGTAAAATAGGACCTGCAATATCATCCACCATGACTTATCCAGCATCTACCAAGCCACTAGATGTTTGGGCTGCTAAAATGAATGATAATTTTAAGACTAATTATGCCCTGGAAATGTATTGTTACGGACAATATCCAGGGTACTATAGCAATTACCTTAAAAGAGTGGGCATTTTGCCATCAATGCAAGATCAAGATGAACAAGTATTGCGCGATGCTCGGCCTGACTTCATAGCAGTCAATTATTATCGTACTCTCGTTGCCAGTTACTTACCGAGTGATGCCAGGCACCCATTTGGTACAAGGAAAAATGATGTGGATTTTGATCTCTATGGTTATTTTAAGATCGAAAAAAATACTAACTTGTCCGCAACGAAATATGGTGCTCAAATCGATCCTATGGGGTTGAGAATTGTCCTAAATGAATATTATCGTCAGTTTCGTTTGCCAATGATTATTACCGAAAATGGTTTAGGTACTCCAGACACTATGGCAAAGGATGGCAAGATTCATGATCAATACCGTATAAAATATCTTGCAGATCATATCAAGGCTTGTTATGATGCAATTCAGGATGGGGTAAAACTAATTGGCTATTGTCCTTGGTCGGTTATGGATCTGTTAAGTTCACATCAAGGATTTAAAAAACGTTATGGTTTTATTTACGTCAATAGAACTGATAGTGATTTAAAAGATTTACGTCGAATCCCCAAGGACAGTTTTTACTGGTACCAAAAAGTTATTGCAAATAATGGGTTGGTCAACTAAGCAATTGTATGCAACTAGGTGGTGAGCTGATGAAAGTGCTAAAAGTTTTGAATAATTCGCTTATTTTGGCATTAGATAAATCAGGTGCAGAGTGTATCCTAATGGGCAAGGGTCTAGGCTACCATAAAGCAATTGGTTATCCTGTTAAAAAAGAGGAAATTCAAAAGATTTTTGTCTTAACCGATAATAAAATGCTAAAAAACTTTATTCAGCTAGCCGGTGCAATAGACGAAACTTATCTAAATATGGTTAGGGAGATAATAGATTTTGCCGCCAGAAAATATCAAATCAAAGTTAAAGATTACCTTTATTTATCGTTAGCTGATCATATTTCTTTTGTGGTAAAGCGAGTTAAAGAGGGAAATATTGGTGAAAATTTCAACTATTCTGACGTCTTACTTCACCATAGAAATGAATATCAGATAGGATTATTTGCAGTTAATTTGATTAATAAAAAAATGCATGTTTCGTTACCAAATAGCGAAGCAACAGGCATTGGTTTACATTTTGTGGATGCGGAAGTTGACGTTGGTGACCAACAGAAAAACAGGGAAATAGCTGATTTGGTAAGTAGTCTCGAAAAAATAGCTCAAAGGATTATCGGAGGCAAGATTGACCAAAATACTTTCACTTATTCACGTTTTTTGACTCATCTAAATTATTTTTGTGAAAGAGTTTATGAAAACAAACTGTTTTCAGATGAAGATCAAGAGGGGCTTTACCAAGACCTGGCTGCAAAAATGCCTAAGGAAGTTGAAATTATTAATGCTTTCGATGAGTTTATTAGGAAAAAAATTAACTTGAGAATTACTAAACAGGAGAAAATATACCTAATTGTTCATTTGCACAAAGTAGTTGAAGAAAACTGCAAAAAAGTGTAGTTGGTAAAAAATATGATCAATAATAAAAAACTTTCAGATTGAATAGCATTCTGGAAGTTTTTCTTTGTGTTAAAAATACTCATTAGTTAAATTTAGTTTTTGGACTGAAAGTACTTGACAATAATTGTCACTTCAAGCATAATAATTACTGTTGATTTTGCCCGCTGGTCAAATGGTTAAGACGCCACCCTCTCAAGGTGGAGTTACGAGTTCAATTCTCGTGCGGGTGATTTAACACTGGGATATAGCCAAATGGTAAGGCACAGGTTTCTGGTTCCTGCATGTTTCGGTTCGAGCCCGGATATCCCAATAAAAACAGCTCAACGGCAATCGTGGTGGTAGCTAAATGCCCATCATTTGTCCATCAGAGCGTTAAGAAAAGCTAGATGAATATGATTCATCTAGCTTTTTTCTTTAGTTTTATGAATTAGCTTAAATAGGCTAAAACTTTAATATTTTTAAATTGATCAGTAAGTAGATTAATCTATTAGTGTTTAACTAAAATAAAATTTTCAAATTTGTTTCAAATTTAAAAGCTATCTCAAAGTGTAAAATTATTATCTATTTACCGAAAAATGCTTTTTATTATATGTAAAATATTTTTTTAAATGCAAAATAGCACAACCCCAAAAATTAATAAACCTAATAAGATGGTAAGTGCAGTATATTTATACTTACTAATGTTCATTTCTTCTTTTTCTGTAATTTTAGAAATCCAATTAAACAGTAACTCAATAATCCACCACAAACATATGCTAAAAATTGCAGCAAGAATCAGAGCTTGACCTAATGAAGTATGTGTACTTTTCATATTTTGGAATAAGTTGCTAAGTAAGTTCATCCCGCCAAAAATGGCAAAAGTAATAGCAGTGAAGATGCCTAGAATTGTAATAAAATCTGGGTAAATGTCTTTTTTAATATTGTTTTCTGCCTTAATTCTATTATCTTCGATTTTTCGATCCATGTCATCGAGTCGTTCCTTAACATTAGTCCAATCCCCTTTGTTAGTTATAATACCATAATACCATTTATATGAAGTAACTACGTTTTTATAAAGGTCTTTAATTTCATGATCTGTATAACCTTTTAATTTTTTTAAGTAAAGAGGTAAGTTCTTTTCAATATCTTGCTCTAGATCTTGTTTGTGTTGTGGATATAGTTTGTCAAGTGTATCAAGTGTTTCAAGTGCATCATAGCATTTATTAAATATTTTATTTAATTTTTTATCATTACCAATAGCAACGCTATAAATAAGATTTTTAATATCTAGATCAATGTACTGGAAAGCGATTTTATTATTTTTAAGTTTGTTAGCAAGTTCCCCTAGATTAGCGTTCTGTTCGGATGTACAATTTTTACCTGTAAATACAAGATCAACAAAATCCCAGGCTTCTTGTTCAACATCTGTATCTGTATTTTCTTCTTTATCTTGTTCTTTAATCTGTTTAGCATTTTTTTCAGTATTTTCCTTTGCATTTGGTTTTTTACCCATTTTTCTCACCTCAAAAACAATTATACATTAATAGACATAATATTTTAATGAATATTCAGAACAATTGTTGACATATAGTAAAGTAATTAATAAAAGTAGTTTTGCCAATATATTCCTGGCTAGGAGGTTGTGGAAATTGGCGTAGTCAAAAGCTTTGCGCTCAATTTGTTTAATCTTGCGATTGAAGCCTTCTAAGCAACTGTTGGAATAATTCGATGTTATCCCGTTGATTACTGCTTTTATATTATGCTTAAAAGGTAACAATGTTTGATGCATTGCCAGCTAACATCTTCTTTAGCATGAATGACTTTTTTAATTGCCTACGGATTTTTGGCAGCCAAAGCATCATAAAATGATTGCAGCAGGTTGTTGGCATTAGTGAGCTCCGCGCTGCAAGCGATACCTTCGTTAACTACCTGACCGTGTGTCAAAAAGCCTTTGTAATGCCAATTGTAATGCGGATGAATTTTGTCGAGTGCCTGGTACTTCTTGAGATACAGTTTCCATGGTGATTTAAGCAGTTTGTATTCTCTGCTGGTCCTTTTGAATTTCTTCATGACCGGCACGCGCAGAGAGTTGGGGAAACATGCTCGCACAATGTCCTGATAGTGAAAATTTAGGTCCAGAGAAACTGTTTTGACGCCTTGCAAAGCCGCTGGCGCAAACTTTTTGAAGTAGGCAATAATTGCTTTTTTATAGCGTGTTCGAAGAATCTGCACCACCTCGTGCTTGTCGGCATCAAGACAAATAAAATGCAAGGTGCGGTCAATGCCTTTAAACTCGTCAAAGGACTAATGTTCCAGCAAATAATCATAGCTGCTACAAAATTTATGTCAGCATGAATCTAGCACTTCTTGCACCGTATTGACAGAGACATTGTTTTTCCGGACAATGCTGTTCGTTGAGCGATCTACTGTTAAAGCACTGAGAATTTTAAGCTTAGCAGGCTAAGCAAATAGCAGCTATTGACAAAACATTCTTACGCTTTTTTATTACTTCCTCCTATATTTTTCAGGTCTTTAAAATTTTACGAAGCTTTGATTGTAATCATTAATTTACTTTAGATAGATCAGAATATGTGATGACAAAGGACCCAAGTACCGATTTTACTTTTTTGATTTTTAGAAAAACAGTATCTCCCTTTTTAGCGTTGGGATTTTCTGGACTAACAAAATTAAGATGTTTGCCGGTTTCCATGTTGTAACCAAAGGAACTTTGAGGTTCAAATTTTTTAATTTTGAATTGTACCGTTTTGCCTTTTAAATTTTTACCTTTACTGAGGTCAGCTTCCGCGTCTTTAATATTGGGATAGTCTGCGACTTTTGGCTTAGGTTTCTTTTGCTGGTGAGTGGTTTTAACAGATTTATTAGCACTTCCCTTACTAGTAGTCTTATTGTTAGAACAGCCTGCAATTGTCAGTGCCGCTAAAATTGTGGCGCCAATCGAAAAGGCCTTCTTAAATTTAATCATTACTTCCTCCTCAAGCTATATTGCCGTAGGTTTGTTGTCATTGGCGTGGTGGACAGAAATACCTGATCGCAAAAAATTAGTGACAGTTTTTAAATTTATAATTAATTTCTAATCAAGTATACTTTAATTTTATCGTACCTTTTTTATGCCGTAAATAATATTTACTAATATTATTTAAAGCTAAATTGAAGATGTTTTAATGCTTAAATTCCAGTTGTCATAGTATTTTAGTCAACATAGAAATGATATGTTTCTAAAAACTTAACTTATGAATAAGCAAATTATAAATATTAAATAAAAAACAATACTACTTTTATAACTACAGTTAATATTTAAGTTTATAGTAACTATTTTTTATAGTTTTTAAGGTTATATAATATTGTGAATATCTATATGTTGTTTGGTTAAATGCATAATTAAGCAGATTCAGTGCTTTTTATAGTTCTTGTGATATATTTAAAATTGAATATAAATATGATTACAAGCAAATACAAGAAAATTTTTATCAGTTGCAGTATGGCTTTTGCAGGCTTAAGTATTTTTCTTTATGCTAACAATAATGTTGTCAAAGCTAATGATTTAGCGGGAAGTGCAAACCAAACTCTTGCAATTAAAATGCAGTCAGCCGGCAATAAAAGCACATTTGGATCTACTAAAATTGGTTATCAAGAACTGGATACGAGAGTAGATGATGATTCTCAGAAACAAAAAAATTCTGTACAAACTCAAGATGAATCAACCGTTGTCAAGTCTGGCAAATGGGGTGCTGACGGTCCTGAATGGAGTTATGATCCTTCAAATAACACATTAAAAGTGGGTGCCGGTACAATTAAGGGTGCAGATAATGGCGCGGGCGCATTTGCGAACCCAGATATATTAAAAAACGTAAAGAAAATCCAATTTGACCAACATTTAAAACTAGTAGGCGACTTTGGCTATTGGTTTCGATTTGTAAAGGATGAGCGTTTAATAAATCTCACAGAGATTAGTGGTCTAAGTAACATTGATACTTCAGAAGTGACTAGCATGAAAGGGATGTTTTATGCCAGTAAAATTAAGTCTCTTGGTTTATCAAGCTGGGACACTTCTGCAGTTACTGATATGAGTTACATGTTTACGGATATGTTCATAGATGGTGATGACGGATCATAAAATATTGGCGGTAATTTTGCTTCCAATGCAAAAAATGTCAAAGATATGACTTTTTTGTTTAATGGCTGTGCAAATCTTACTAAAATTGATGGAGTCAAAAATCTTAATACCAGTTCTGTAACTTCAATGAAAAATATGTTTCATGGTGATTATAATTTAACTGAACTTGATTTAAGTAATTTCAATACTGAAAAAGTGACTGACATGGCAGATATGCTTAGTTATTTGATCAGCCTCAACTACTTGGATTTGAGTTCGTTTGATGCTACCCAAAGTCCCAATATGAAAAATATGCTGGCAAATGATTTGACTCTACCAGTGGGGGCTATTGTGAACGGCAAGATAGTATACCAATACGCACCAGGTATAACTACTTTAGTTTTAGGCTCAAAAACAAAATTAAGTACCGATGTGGCTTTGGGGCAACCAAATCCTGAAAAAACACCAAATAAAGAAAATTTTATCAACAAATGGCGATTAACCAATAATAATAACGAGCCTCAACTAACTACTGCTGAATTAATTCAAAAAAGTCAAGATGGATCTCTCAAGCCGGGTGCTTATACTTGGAAAAAACTTGTAACACCACCAGATGATACCGACAATAATTATCCTGCTCCTAATCCCGTTCCGGTTGAACCGACAAATCCAGTGGAAAATAAGGACAAAGAGGAAAACAATAATAACGGTTCAAGCAGCGAAAAGACTGTAGTGTTGATGCACAATGCTTATCTTTATGACAATACTGGTACTCGTGCAAACCAAATTGTTTTAAAAATTGGTTCGAAACTAATGACCTGTGGTAAAACGACTATCAGCGGACGCGATTTTTACGTTCTAAATGATATTGATAAGGACAATAGCAACATAAAATATTACATTGCTGCCGGTAATGTTGATCCTGTTGTCCGTAAATTAAAGTATAATGCCTACCTTTATAATCAGTATGGTGATCGCAAGAATAAGAAAGTTTTGAAAAAAGGTTCAACTGTAAAAACATATGGTGATCCCGTCATAATTAAGAATAAGAAATATTACATTGTAGATAAAAATAGATTTGTTAAGAAAGCAAACTTTTAAGATAATCAAAAAGCATAATTCACTTCTAGGAATTATGCTTTTTCTGTGTTCGTTAAATTACATTTTAATTGATTTTGAAAATTTCATTGTCAATTGTGACATTATCTTTAGAAAAGAAGGTTAATTGATCAATCTTTTTGTCTAAAGCAATGACCATTACTGTTGGATCATAGCCCTCTTTTTTGATAGCTTCAAAATCAACTTGAACTAGAGGATCACCTTTTTTGACTTCTTGTCCTTCTTTAGTAAGAACTTTGAAGTGCTTTCCTTTAAGGTTAACAGTATTTATGCCAATGTGAATTAGATATTCATTGCTAAGAGGGGTGGTAATTCCAAAGGCATGACCTGTTTTATATGCGACTGTGATCCTTCCATTTACTGGTGAAACTATCAAATCACTGATTGGAATAATTCCAACTCCTGAACCCAAAGATCCTCAGGAAATCAAAAAAGTCATTTATGTTAAAGAAAATGTTAGGAGTCAAATGTATTAAACACGCAAACTTTGAGGAATAATCTTAAAGCGGTAATCAACGAGATAACATAGGAGTACTCTATCAGATGCTTATAGAACTTTAATCGCAAATTAAAAGAATTAAGTGCGCAGCTCTTGACAATGGACCGTTAATTCATTATTACCTCCTAAGCATGTGACTATGTGGACATAAATCTATTTATCTTGTTTAATTTTTTCATGCTTCTCAATATATAGAGTGTCACGGTACTCATAAGCATCAGGATATTCGTTAAAATTAAAGGTCAACTCCTTATGTTCAGCAAGCATTTTCTTAATTTTATCCATTGAAATTTTAAAATATTCTTTTCGCTTGTTAACTCTATTTACTCGTTCAGCATCAAATCGCTTGTGTAACTCAGCTTCTAATTTAAATGCATTATCGCTAAATACTATTGCATTAACATCAAAATTAAAGGGTACCGAAGCACTTCCAAGTTCTTTAATTCTTTCCATAGGATCCAATCTTCGAGTCACGCCAATCTTATAAATATCTTTACCAAAGGAGCCGATGTTAGAAATTATATAAACATATCCAGCTGTAGGATTTGATGCTCTATCGTTTAATTTCTCTTTTCGCTCGCGAACGTCATTAAGCTTTTCTTGCAATTCCTTCAATTCACGTTTGAGAGCTAAAATTTCAGCTGTCTCTTTAGTATTCCTTAGTTTATCGACTACACGTTCTTTTGCTTGAGAATAATGCGTTTCATCTTTTTCATATTTAGCACGTTCAGATGCAATTTCTCTTTGCAGTTTTCTTTCTTCTCTTTCTCTTTCTCTTTGCTCACGTAATTTTTCTTTTTCTTCTTCTTTCTTTAATTCATATTCAATTGCAATGTGTGCTTCATCTAATTTGCTATCAAGATAATTTGTAGTTAACCGAACTCCGTTAGGTTCATTTAATTTGTTTAATTGGGTAAATGAGGTGTTTATTTTCTTTTCTATAGTTTCAATATTTGCTTTAGTCACTTTATTGATTGCAGCTTCAGATTCCCCATTAAATGACCTAACCAGCTGTTTAATATTTTTCTTTTGCAAAGATCTACCTTTAGCTATAGAGCCATCCAAGGTCATGGGTCTAAAAATTTCACCAGCTATATTATTTCGAATCATATCTTTTTGATCAGAACGAACTTCAGATAGCTTGCCCTTATATGTACTTGAGTTTGAAAATTCATAGCGAGGTTTATAAAGTCCATAATTTTCATAAAGTATTTCATCTGATAGATCTACAATTTGGCTATTTAGTTCAGTAATTTTGTCATTTAGTGAACCTATCTTGGTTGTAAGATCATTTTTTTCATTTTTCTTGTTTAGCAGTATTTTATCAAGATTATTTATTTCACATGTCTTTTTTTCAATAAGATTATCTAGTTCTTTAGGTTTCATTTGGCTGATGCTTAATTTTAAATCAGCTTTCTTTTTTAAACTATTATTCTTTATTTTTAATTCTTCTAAATCTTTTTTTAAACTAAAATTTTCTGTTTTTGCGACTTCTAAATCATTTTTTAATTCTTTAATATGAAAAAAATCAAAAAATGAAATACTTTTTGAGAGCAGTTTTTTGTAATTAGACTTCTTTTCTTTATGAGAAGGATTGCTGTTGGGTTTCTCAACTATTTTTTTAGATAGAGATTTTGTAACTTCTTTTTGCTGACTAGATGCTACCTCTTCTTTAGATTCGTTATCGACTATGATCCATCCTTGAGCTTTAAGTTCTTTATACTCGATTTTGTTGTAAAAAACGCAGAGTATTACATTAGTTAAAAAAAACGCACTATTCCATGGCGTGAAAATTATTAATGAATCGATAAGAAAAAAAATCACAAACCATTTCCAGTCTTTTTTATAAATTAAGTAAAAAATGTTAAATAATAAAGCCGCCCAATTAGGTCCTCGACCTATTTTTTTGATTTCTCCTGTGTTAGGGTTTTTAAAATTGACTGAATGATTCATAAAATACTCCTTATTTTTCAAATTAAAATAACGATTACATTGATATTAAAAAAGAAGATATTGATCTTCTCTCATACATCTTCACCGTAATATCAAACACCTAGTAAGGGATGCCGTATTGTTCCATAAAACCCTCACTTTTTAAAGTACCTAGTTGATGGCTTGCTTAGTCGTAAACCAGTTCAAGAGAATATAAATCCGTTTTACGTTCTTTTGAAGTCAGTAGATCGCTACAATATTGAGCAACTTTACTATTGTATTCACCATTCATTATATGGCAAAATATGGCAAATTTCATGCCAAGAAAAAGTTAGATTCACTAGAAATCTTTATGTCATAATTGACTGAGAATTTCTATTCTTAGAAAATACAACTTCGGTAAGAGGATACTTGGTCATGGTTTAAGTCTTTCAAACCACGATCCTTATCCTTAGAAGCAGATGTCGGTTAATCAGTATTTCCTAATAAGTAGTCAGTGGAAGTATGTAGAACATTAGCAACTTTTTTAACTTGTTTACACTGGGTATACTTATTTTCAACGCATATATGGAATTTGTTCCAATTTCGATCATTTCGTTAATCTTGGTAAGAGTAAAATGTCTCTTTTTAGTATATTCTTTAATTCTTTCTAACATTGTCATAGTAGTGTTTCCAAATTGAATTACTTATGTTTTTAGTAAACAAACCCATCCAATCTCTTATTACTATGACTGCATATTAGTATATTTACTAATATGAGTCAAAGCGTTTTAAGTGATTTGCTGAGAAATTATTTACAATTTTAGCAGGGTAAGGAATTAAGAGTATGACAATTGAACAAACTTTAGCTTGTTCGAAAGAAAAAACATAGAGTGACATATAGATTAAGTTGGTTCAATAAAATTACACGGTTTATGGCTTAGTAGTTTTACCATATATCAATCAGAGGACATTTAGCTATACAATTAAAAACTGCACTAGTAAATTTTGAGGAACGAAGAATTTATTAACTAATTTTAATTTTTCACATACAATAGTTATTAACCACTTAGCTGAAAAAATCGAACTCATACTCACATCTGATAGTCATTTGTTTTTAATCTTGCTATAATTAAAAACTAAATAACTTAAGCTAAGATGAGGTAAAAGCATGAACAAAAAAGAGGTAAATGTCACACTAAAATGGGTTTTGAGCAATCTTAATCCCTGGATGATGCTTTGTTTAATTATCTTTGGTGTTACCAGTTCTTTTGAAGGAGTATTAAATGGTTATATTTTAGGTTATATTCCCAGGCTTAACGTCAAAGATGGTCACAGTTTGATCGTATTTGGCATAGTCGCAGTTTTATCATATTTAACCGTTTATGTTTCTCTTTTCTTATTTAGCCTGTTAATGCAAAAAGCAATTCAGACTTTAAATGAAAAGATAAAAGGCATTTATTTTAGGGCAAATTTTGCCAGTTCATTTAACAATCCTAACTTGGATTCATCTGAAGTTTTGAACAACATGACTAGTATTTCCAAACAGATAGAAGAAAAGTATTTTGAACCGCTTTTATTGCTTTTTCAAAGTTTGATGACAGTCATATCTTCTACAGTTGTAGTATTAATGACTAATCCAGTTTTAGGTCTGATTTATTTGGCTCTTTCCTTCATGTCGCTTCTTCCCAGTTATATGGGTAAAGAAAAGATGAAAATTAAGACAGACATGTGGAGCCATTCTAATTCCAATTTTTTAGCGATTACGCGTGACTTATTTGCAGGGCGTTTTGAAATTACGAATTTTGGCGTTAAAAAACTATTTATGCAGAAATTTGATCATTCTTTGCACGATGAGGAACATAGATATTACCAATTGAATGCTTTCCAATATGTTCTGCAATTTATTTCCTGGTTATTTGCCATATTAATAACTTTAACTCCGATTTTCATAGGACTTTGGATGGCCAAAAACAGCATCTTAGGGGTCACAGTAAGTACGATTCTTACCTTGACTCTTACTGCGGATCACGTGGTTGGTGGCTTTCGGCAGCTAACTAATTTTGAAACTCAAATTCAAAGTACAGAAGGAATTAGAAAGATTTCTTGGACTGAAACAAAAACAGATCAAAAAATTGCTCAGCCAGTCGCTGACAATAAACTGGTTGTTGAAAACCTGTCGGTTAAACGTGGCGGTCGAGAAATTTTTAAAAACCTGTCTTTAAGCCTAAATGAAAACGACAAAATGATTATTACTGGACCCTCAGGTATTGGCAAATCGACTTTGCTAAATGCAATAGCAGGATACATTCCAATTGAAATGGGTGATGTAAAATTTGGCGGGCACAAATTGAAATATTCAGATTTTGTGTTTATTTCACAGAATATCTGGTTATTTGCAGGAACGATTCGGGAAAATCTTTCTCTTTTGCAAAATTTCACAGACGAAGAATTAGTTGCTTCTCTGAAAAAGGTAGGTTTAGACAAAGAATTAGGGAGCAAGGCACTGGATTTTGAAATTAAAGAACAAGGCAGCAATCTTTCCGGTGGACAAGCACAGAGACTGGCTGTTGCCAGAGGACTTCTGCGTCATAAGAAGATCTTTTTACTAGATGAAATTACCTCTAGCCTGGATCATCAAAATGCTGATGAAGTACACCGCTTAATTTACCAACTGCCTTCAATAGTTATTGAAGTGGCTCACAACTTTAATGAAAAAATAGCACAAGAAAACAACGTCAAGATCTTTA
Organism: Lactobacillus sp. VURO6/B1 (VP7); assembly: GCF_058139575.1. Lineage (NCBI taxonomy): Bacteria > Bacillati > Bacillota > Bacilli > Lactobacillales > Lactobacillaceae > Lactobacillus > Lactobacillus sp. VURO6/B1 (VP7). The sequence goes on from NZ_JBVOWJ010000004.1 coordinate 86,357, forward strand.
ACTTAGCACAAAATACAAAATAAAAATAACCCGCAAAATGCTTCATTACACACTTTGCGGGTTTTCAATTTATATTATTGCTACTTTTTACATCCCAGCCTTAATCATCTTTTTCTCAGCCATAGTCTTGCGTAAAGAGAGCATAGCAGTATAGGTAGACAAAATGTAAACCTTTTTCGTTGGTAAATTAGCAATATTGGCAATTACTTCCTCATTGTCGGTGCAGGTAACCATTCTACCCGGATCAAAACCGGCAACTTCCAGACGAAAGCCCATGTCGTGCCAGCGCTCTCCACCAACCAGAATTTTTTTGATTTGCTTATGGTTGAGATCTTCAAACTGACCATCCCAAATCCAGGAAGTGTCGATTCCGTCAGCGTGGTTGGCATTAAGCAAGGCTACCAAAGAATAATCATCTTTTTCGGTGTTAAGCATGTGCAGCACCTCATCTAGACCAACCGGATTTTTAACTAAGATCAGGTCAATCTCTTTTCCTTCATATTTAATTAATTCTTGTCTGCCAAAAATCCGCTTGTTTTTTGCAAAAGCCTGAGCAATTTCTTCTTCACTCAGGTCAAAATAGCGTGCCACAGAATAAGCAGCTAGAGCATTATAAATATTGTAAGTTCCGCCAATGTTGATGCTGTAGTCTTTTTTGCCCATTTGAAATTTGAGTTTATTTGGTGACTGCTCAATAATTTTGTTAACAGAATAGGTTAGTTCGGGTCTGTGATAATTGCAGTTAGGACAGAAGAAATCTCCCAAGTTGGCATAAATACGTTCATGATAATGTAAGATATGATCGCACTTAGGGCATAAGATGCCATCCGTGTTGACAGGAGCCTTGCTGTCATTTTGCGGCTCATCGCTAGGCAGTTTGAAGCCATAAAAAATTTTAGGATTAGGTAAGTCGACTGAAGAAAAGATACTGGCATCACCATTGGCAATAATAATAGCGTTGGGTGCCAGTTTGATTCCTTCAACAATTTTATCGTATGTAGTGTAGATTTCACCGTAGCGATCCATTTGGTCACGAAAAATATTGGTTAAAACAAAAACGCTGGGATGAAGCAGTTCCGTCACCATTTTGACATTTGCTTCGTCAACTTCTAACACTGCAATTGGTCTCGAAGACTTTTTCTTTTTATGTGCCAAAAAAGCGGTCACGATTCCTTGTTGCATGTTGGAACCCGATGGATTGGTCAAAACGTCGCCGTATTTTTCTCTTAGTGCAGCAACAATTAAAGCTGTAGTCATGGTTTTGCCGTTTGTACCGGTAACAATAACAGTTTCATATCCTTCAGCCAGTGTTTTTAAAATTTCAGGATCCAGTTCCATTGCCAACTTGCCGGGAAAACTGGTACCGCCTTTTAAAACATTATGTAAAAACCAGTAACTTGATTTACCCGCGCTTTTTGCTATTACAGACTTAAAACTCATTTTCTTCCCTCGCTTTAAAATCATTATCAACTATAGCATAGCCATAAACTGAAAACGAGTTTTTAACCATTTAACTACACATATTTTATTTTTACATTATACTAGATGAGTTAGGTGAATTTAAATGAAACAAAGGAGCAAAAATGGCACAATTATTTTTTGAGTATGGCACGATGAGCAGTGGCAAAACTTTAGAGATACTAAAGGATGCTCATAACTATGAAGCTCAAGGTCGTAAAATTGCATTGTTAACCAGTAAGATTGATGATCGCAGTGGAGTAGGAACTGTGGCCTCAAGAATTGGACTTCACAGAAATGCAGTTCCAATTGACCATGATTTTGATATTTTTGCTTATATAAAAAAGTTGAATGAGCAGGAAAAAGCACGTGGAGATGGCGCGATTGCCTGCGTGTTTGTTGATGAAGCTCAGTTTTTGGAGCGTCATCATGTCGTAGAATGCGCACAAATAGTGGACGATTTGGGTATTCCGGTAATGACTTTCGGCTTAAAAAACGACTTTCAAAATAATTTATTTGAAGGAACCAAGAATTTATTGATTTTTGCTGATAAAATAAAAGAGATCAAAACGATTTGCCACTACTGCGGTAGAAAGGCTACAATGAATCAGCGGATACACAATGGTAAACCGGTTTATGAAGGTGAACAGGTTCAAATTGGCGGGGATGAAAGTTATTACCCGGTTTGTCGGTTTCATTATTTTCACCCGGAGCAAGAAAGATAGGAAGGGATTAGAACAACATGGATAAGATTATGGCACAGCTTGAAAGTCTTGTTGCTCATTATGATGAATTACAAGAAATGATGGCTGACCCAGAAGTTATCAATGATACTAAAAGGTACATGGAGGTTTCTAAAGAAGAAGCAGATTTGCGAGATGTAGTTGAAAAATACCGCAAATATAAGGCTGATAAAAAAGAGATTTCTGATAACAAGGATATTATTGCTAATGAAAATGATTCTGATTTGGTAGAAATGGCCAAAGAAGAAAATGAAGATTTAGAGCAGGATATTGATAAACTGGAAGATGAAATCAAGATTTTAATGCTGCCAAAGGATCCTAATGATGACAAGGATATCATTATGGAAATCAGGGGAGCAGCTGGTGGGGACGAAGCTTCCTTATTTGCCGGTGATTTGCTCAGAATGTATGAAAAATATGCAGAAAGACAAAACTGGCAAGTTTCTATTGTCGACAGTGAACCAACCGAAGTTGGCGGTTACAAACGGGTTGCCATTATGATTACTGGCAACAAGGTTTATTCAAAACTTAAATATGAAAATGGCGCTCATCGCGTGCAGCGTGTTCCGGTAACTGAATCTCAGGGCCGTGTTCATACTTCAACGGCAACTGTTGCCGTCATGCCTGAATATGAGCAGGTTGACCTTGATTTAGATCCCAAAGATATTAGAGTTGATGTCTACCGTTCTAGTGGTGCCGGTGGTCAGCATATTAACAAAACATCGAGTGCTGTGCGTATGACGCACTTGCCGACAGGGATCGTTGTCGCAATGCAGGATCAACGTAGTCAGCAGCAAAACCGGGAAAAAGCGATGCAAATTTTAAAATCTCGTGTCTATGATTATTATGAAAGCCAAAATCGGGATCAATATGATGCTAAACGTAAAAACGCTGTCGGGACTGGTGACAGGTCAGAGCGTATCAGAACTTATAACTACCCGCAAAACCGTGTGACTGATCATCGTATCGGCTTGACGCTTAATAAACTTGACCGGGTAATGAACGGTGAACTTGATGAAATCATTGATGCTTTGATTTTGTATAACCAAACTAAGCAACTAGAGGAGCTGGCTGAACAAAATGTCTAAGATTGACACTTTAAAGAGTCTGAGAATCTGGGCTGCTGAGACTGCACCTGAACAAAGACCGGAAGATATTGCTTTTTTACTAGCTGAAAGACTGCAGCTGAGTCCAAGTGAGTTTCAGTTAAAACAAGATATGGAGCTAACACCGCAGCAGGTTAAACAGGCACAAAAAGATGTGCGCCAGTTGGCTAAAGGGATATCGCCTCAGTATATTTTGGGTTATTCCTGGTTTTTTGGCTACAAGATTTTAGTGCAGCGCGGCGTTTTAATTCCCCGTTTTGAAACAGAGGAATTGGTTGAATGGGCTCTGCAGGATCTAGCTAGTGGCGACAAAGTACTTGATTTGGGCACTGGTTCTGGCTGCATTACCGTAGCTCTAGCTAAAGAAGCTGCCAAAAAGCAAATTACAGACCTTGATTTATATGCTTCTGATGTCACTGATGCTGCCTTAAGAACAAGTGAAGAAAACTTTTTGATTCATAAAGTGGATGTGACAGTCCGTAAAGCCAATATCTTAATCGGACTGGAAAAATTCGATAAAATAATTTCTAATCCTCCCTATATTAAGGAAACAGAAAAAGACGTGATGGACCAAAATGTTCTGGCAAATGAACCAAAAGAAGCACTCTTTGGTGGTAAAAATGGCATTGAATTTTATCAGAAATTTGTTAAACAGGTACGCGATCATTTAAATAGTGGCGGCGAATTTTTCTTAGAGTTTGGTTTTAGTGAAAAAGACCAGCTGGCAGAGTTATTTGCTCAAGAACTGCCTGACTTTACCATAGAATTTAGAAAAGATTTAGCCGGAAAACCGCGTATGGTTAAGGGAAAGTGGAATAAATGATGGAAACAAAAATTTTTTCACAGGATCAAATAGATGATGCAGTAAAGTTGCTTGCTGAAGGGGAGTTAGTTGCTTTTCCCACTGAAACCGTTTATGGCTTAGGTGCGCTTGCTACAAATGAGCAAGCCGTTAAAAATGTTTATGCAGCAAAAGGTCGTCCCAGTGACAATCCGTTAATTGTGACCGTTTCTGATGCTCAAATGATGTCTAAATATGCTAAAGAAGTGCCAGAACGTGCTCAAAAATTAATTAAAAAATTTTGGCCAGGTCCTCTGACTCTTTTACTTTATGTTAAGCCAAACAGTTTGCCTAAAGCTGTCACTGGTGGTCTTGACACTGTCGCTTTTCGCTGTCCTAATGATAAACTGACCCATGAATTAATCAGTAAATTAGGCTATCCTATTGTGGGTCCTTCCGCAAACACATCAACTAAGCCTAGTCCGACTACAGCCCAGCATGTTTATCATGATTTAAAGGGTAAAATTGCGGGAATTATTGACGGCGGACCAACTGAGGTGGGATTAGAATCGACCATTATAGACCTTTCTGTTGCTACTCCAGTGGTTTTACGTCCGGGTGCAATTACACCAGAAGAGTTGGGTAATGCCCTGGGTGAAAAAGTTTTAATTAACAGCGGCAAAGTTTCCGATAAAGATGTGCCAAAAGCTCCAGGGATGAAATACCGCCATTATGCTCCCAGTGCTCCCGTAGTCGTAGTTGATGATCCGCAGGATTTTGCCAATATAGAATTGACGAGTGCGACAGGAGTGATGGCTTTAGCCACTGTGCTTAAAAAAATCAAGTTGCCAGCAGTTAATAAATTTAATCTAGGTCAAAATTTAGCGGATGCCGATCATAATTTATTCGGAGGCTTGCGTTATTTTGACGATAAGCCCGAAATTAAACAAATTTTTGTGCAGGGATTTAACGGCAGCGAGGACACCTTAGCCTACATGAATCGGCTTAATAAGGCAGCTGCAGGCCACCATTATCAGACAAAATAAAAATTTACTAGCAAAGGACTTTAAACCCTTTGTTTTTTTTATTAAAATACTCGTAAACGTAATTATGTTTATAGGAGGAAAAAGATGGGCAAATTTACGGTTTTGAATCATCCGTTAATTCAACACAAGTTAACAATTATTAGGCGTAAGGAAACAAGTTCCAACGAGTTTCGGCGGATAGTCGGTGAAATCGGGGGACTGATGACTTATGAAATTACCAGAGATTTGCCGCTCAAAGATGTTGAAATTGAAACACCAATTGGCAAGACCACCCAAAAAGAGATTGCCGGCAAAAAGATGACGATTGTGCCAATTTTACGTGCCGGTATTGGTATGCTTAATGGTGTTATGGAAATGATTCCTTCGGCTAAAGTTGGAGTAATTGGCATGTACCGGGATGAAGAAACCCTTACGCCACATGAATACTTCTGTAAAATGCCAAAAGATGTTGCCGAACGTGAATGTTTGGTTGTAGATCCAATGCTTGCTACTGGTGGTTCTGCTAATATGGCGATTGGTGCGCTTAAAAAGCGTGGCGTCAAAGTTATCAAACTAGCTGTACTAGTAGCTGCTCCTGAAGGCGTCAAAGCTATTCAAGAAGAAAATCCAGACGTTGATATTTATGCTGCTGCAGAAGATGAAAAATTGCTGCCAAACGGCTATATTACACCAGGTCTGGGGGATGCCGGCGACAGGCTATTTGGTACTAAATAACTGTTTTTAGGTAAAATAGTCGCAAAATTCGCTTACATTTTTCACAAAATTATTGAATGGTGTTAATATTGTATGAGTGTTCGATAATTTGGACACGAGAAGGGAGGTCACGAAGAATTGGAGCAATCATTTGTTTTTAAATTTCTGGGTTTAACATTTGATCTGTCTGGGATCATAGGCTCAACGTTAATGGCAGCTGTAGTATTGTTTGTCTGCATCTGGCTATCGCGCAAAGTTGAGATGAAGCCGAATAAAAAGCAAAATATCATGGAATACCTCATAGACTTCACTGATGGTATTGTTAAAGACAATGTCAGTGATGTCGATGCTAGAAAGCACCTTTCCTTGTATGCTTTTGTTCTATTCATCTATATTTGGTTTATGAACCAGTTAGGCCTCTTCCTAGAGGTTAAAGCGGGAGATAACATCTTTGTTAAATCTCCTACTGCAGACCCGGTGACGACAATGTCGTTTGCAATGATGACCTTGCTTCTTTCATTTACATTTGGAATGCAAAAATTCGGTACTGGTGGCTATTGGCGCAATTATGCCGAACCTGTTAGTTTCCTGTTTCCCATTAATATGATTGAAGAGGTCACTAACTTCTTGACATTATCTTTGCGTTTATATGGTAATATCTATGCAGGTGAAGTGTTGCTAACTTTAATAGGTAACAGCTTTGCTCCTAGCTTTGGTGTTGTCACTTTGGTTTTAGCAGCACCGCTTGCTATGATATGGCAAGGATTCTCTGTCTTCATTGGCTCTATCCAGGCATATGTTTTCGTAACCTTATCCATGGTTTATGTTGGAAAAAAGGTTACAAAAGAATAATTTATTGGAGGTTTAAATATGTCACAAGCTTTTAAATATATCTCAGCAGCTATCGTAGCTGGTATTGCTGCTTTAGCAGCTTCTTGGGGTAATGGTAAAGTTATCACTAAGACCGTTGAGAGCATGGCCCGTCAACCAGAAAGCGCTGGTAACTTGAGATCAACAATGTTCATCGGTGTTGGTTTGATTGAAGCCGTTCCTATTTTGGCGATTGTTGTTGCTTTCCTGATTCTCTTCGTTTAATTTTATTTAAAATAATTTAGGTAAAAGAGAGAAGGGCAGTAAATGACATTTCAAATTTTATTTGCGGCCTCAGCAGGTCATATTTACCTGGGAAATACCATCTGGTATTTAATTGTTTTCGCAATTTTGCTTCTTTTGGTTAAGCATTATGCTTGGGGCCCTGTCTCCGACATGATGGAAAAAAGACGCCAAAAGGTAATCAGTGATCTTGATTCGGCTGCAGACAATCGCAAAAAGGCCGAAGTTTTGGCTAATGAGCGTGAAGCTGCCTTGAAGAACTCAAGACAAGAAGCAACGCAAATTCTTACTGATGCAAAGGCGAATGCTGAGAAAACCAGTACGCAAATTGTGGCAGAAGCAAATGATAATGCGGCTTCTATTCATGAAAAAGCAAAAGCTGATGCTGCTCAGGCAAAAGCTGATGCCTTAGATGAAGCTCGTGCACAAGTTGCAGATATTTCTGTAACGATTGCGGAAAAAGTGATTTCTAAGAATTTATCTGCTGATGACCAAAAAGATTTGGTCGATCAATTTATTAAGGGGCTGAATAAATAATGGCCTTAAGTAAAGCAGAAATTGCTGCACGCTATGGTACTGCACTATTTGATTATGCAGAAGATATGGATGCCTTGGCTTCAGTTCATGCAGATTTGCAGGAACTGGCACAAGCCATCTCAGAATATCCGCAAATTTTGCAAGCTTTTAGCGATCCAATTTTTAACAGTGCTGAAAAAGCAAAGTCGCTTTCTGCGATTGAGCAGGGTCTGACTAAAGAGGTTCAGAATTTTTTGAATTTATTGTTAGACTATGATCATTTTTTGGAATTGCCTGATATTATAAAATGTTTCAATGACTTATATAATCAAAGTCAAAAGATCGAAACCGGCGTTGCTGTTTCAGCAGTGCCGCTAGATCAAGAACAATTGCAAAAATTAGGTGTTGGTTACGCCCAAAAATATAATTTGCAAAAAGTCATTCTCACTAATGTGGTTGACCAAAGTATTATTGGCGGTGTAATTTTAAAAGTTGGCGATTGCGTGATCGATGGGTCAGTCAAAAACAAACTGAAAAAGATTCGTGCTCAGTTAGTTAATAAAAATTAAAAGAGGTGAAACCATTGAGCATAAAAGCAGAAGAGATTAGCTCTTTAATCAAGCAGCAGCTTGAACACTATGATGATAAGCTCGACATTAATGAAGTTGGAGTTGTTACATACATAGGTGATGGTATCGCCCGGGCTCACGGATTGAACAATGTTTTGGCCAACGAGCTATTGGAATTTGACAATGGTTCTTATGGTATTGCACAAAACCTTGAATCAAATGATGTTGGTATCATTATTTTGGGCAATTTTGATGATATTCGTGAAGGTGACCAAGTCAAAAGAACCGGTGAAATTATGCGTGTGCCGGTTGGAGATGCACTAATTGGTCGCGTTGTAAACCCATTAGGTCAGCCAGTTGATGGACTTGGCGAAATTAAAACGTCAAAGACTCGTCCAATCGAGTCTTCGGCACCGGGTGTTATGGAACGCCAGTCAGTTAATCAGCCGCTGCAAACGGGTATCAAAGCCATTGATGCTTTGGTGCCAATCGGTCGAGGTCAACGTGAGTTAATTATTGGTGACCGTAAGACTGGTAAAACAAGTTTGGCAATTGATACAATTTTGAGTCAAAAAGGACAAGATGTTATTTGTATTTATGTCTTTATTGGTCAAAAGGAATCAACTGTCAGATCACAAGTAGAAACGTTAAAGCGCTTTGGCGCAATGGATTATACAATTGTAGTTGAAGCCGGTCCAAGTGAACCGGCACCGATGCTGTATATAGCACCATATGCCGGAACGGCTATGGGCGAGGAATTCATGTACAATGGCAAGGATGTCTTGGTGGTCTTCGATGACCTGTCAAAACAAGCCGTTGCTTACCGTGAACTTTCTTTGCTTCTCCGTCGTCCGCCTGGTCGTGAAGCTTATCCTGGTGATGTCTTCTATCTGCATTCTCGTTTACTAGAACGTAGTGCAAAATTGAGTGATAAACTTGGTGGTGGCTCAATGACTGCTATTCCGTTTATTCAAACTGAAGCGGGAGATATTTCGGCATATATTCCAACTAACGTAATTTCAATTACTGACGGACAAATTTTCCTGCAAAGTGATTTGTTCTTCGCTGGTACTCGTCCGGCTATTGATGCTGGTAATTCAGTTTCTCGTGTTGGTGGTAGTGCTCAAATTAAGGCTATGAAGAAAGTTGCTGGTACGCTTCGTACGGACTTGGCAGCTTATCATGAACTTGAAAGCTTTGCTCAATTTGGCAGTGATTTGGATCAGGCAACCCAAGCCAAGCTGAATCGTGGACGAAGAGTTGTTGAAGTTTTGAAACAGCCTTTACATACGCCAATTGCGGTTGAAAAGCAAGTTGTCATTCTTTACGCTTTAACTCATGGCTATCTTGATTCTGTTCCAGTTGATGATATAGCCAAGTTTGAAAAAGAGTTATACGACAACTTCGATACTAATCACGCAGATTTACTAGAACATATTCGTAAGACTGGTGACCTGCCAGATGAAAAGAAATTGCAGGAAGCAATTTCTAAATTTGCGGATAGTTTTTCACCAAGTAATAAATAGGAGGTAGTTATATGCCTGCATCTTTACTTGCGTTGAAGAAAAAAATAGCTTCAGTTAAGCAAACTGGTAAAATTACCGAAGCCATGAGAATGGTTTCGGCATCGAAATTAAACCAAACAGAAAAACGGGATAAAGGTTACACGATTTATAATGATCATGTGCGACAAACTTTATCACGTTTGATGAGTGCAGAGGTAGTCAATCACTTGCGTAAAGAGCATGTAGCAATTGACGAAGACAGCATTGGCAAGATTGATTATGAAAATGTCTTTGGTTTAGGGATTGTTTCTGATATGGTTCAGGCACGTAAAAAGATCAATTCTACCGGTTATTTGGTTATTACCGGTGATCGTGGTCTAGTCGGATCATATAACAGTGCCGTCATTAAAAACATGATGGGTCTGTTTGAGGATTCAAAAGTTGAACATAAAGACGTTAAAGTCTTAGCCGTTGGTTCGGTTGGTGCAGACTTTTTCAAGAAAAACAATCTCAATGTCGTGTATGAAAATGATAGCATTAGCGATGTACCAACATTCGATGAAGTTTTGCCTATTGTTTCAACTGCGATCAAAATGTATTTAAACGGAGTTTATGATGAGCTGTATGTTTGTTACACCCACCACATTAACTCGTTATCATCTGCATTTCGGGTTGAAAAAATGCTGCCGATCGTTGACATTGATATTGGTGTCAAAGAAGCTGAAGCTCATAAAGACTTAGAATACGATATCGAACCTGATGTTAATGCCGTTTTAACGACACTAATTCCTCAATATGCCCGTTCTACAATATACGGAGCTATTCTGGATGCAAAAACTGCAGAACATGCCAGTTCAATGACAGCAATGCAGAGTGCTACGGACAACGTTGATGATTTGGTTTCGAGTTTAACTACTAAATTAAACCGTGCAAGACAAGCAGAAATCACTACTGAAATTACTGAAATTGTCAGTGGTGCTAATGCTTTGAAATAATTAAGAAAAGGAGGTAGATGTTTTGAGTGAAGGTGAAGTTGTTCAAGTAATCGGCCCAGTTGTCGATGTCAGATTTCCGCTTGACAAAAATCTGCCTGATATTGACAATGCTTTGCGCGTCGTTAAGTCGGACGATGAATCTGTTGTTCTTGAAGTTACCTTGGAACTTGGCGATGGCGTTTTAAGAACAATTGCCATGGAATCTACCAATGGTCTTAGACGGGGCATGAAAGTTGAAGACACAGGTGGACCTATTTCTGTACCTGTTGGTGATGACACTTTAGGCCGCGTCTTTAACGTTTTAGGGGAACCTATCGATAATGGCCCTAAATTTGACAAAGATCATGCTCGTGACAGTATTCATAAGAATGCTCCTAAATATGATGAACTAACTACTAGTCAGGAAATTCTTGAAACTGGTATTAAAGTTATTGATTTGCTTGAACCTTATGTTCGAGGCGGAAAAGTTGGATTGTTCGGAGGTGCCGGGGTCGGTAAGACCACGATTATTCAGGAACTGATTCACAACATTGCCCAAGAACATGGTGGTATCTCAGTCTTTACCGGTGTTGGTGAAAGAACACGTGAAGGTAATGACCTTTACTTTGAAATGAAAGCATCTGGCGTTTTAAGCAAAACAGCCATGGTCTTTGGTCAAATGAATGAGCCGCCTGGTGCCAGAATGCGTGTAGCTCTGACTGGTTTAACTTTGGCTGAATACTTCAGAGACGTTGAAGGCCAAGACGTGTTGCTCTTTATTGATAACATTTTCCGGTTTACTCAGGCAGGTTCCGAGGTTTCCGCTCTGTTAGGACGTATGCCTAGTGCCGTTGGTTATCAGCCAACTTTAGCTACTGAAATGGGACAATTGCAGGAAAGAATTACTTCAACTAAGAAGGGTTCTATTACTTCGATTCAGGCGGTTTATGTGCCGGCCGATGACTATACTGACCCAGCTCCAGCTACTACTTTTGCCCACCTTGACGCTACTACCAACTTGGAACGTAGCCTAGTTGAGCAAGGAATTTATCCGGCTGTTGATCCGTTGCAGTCAACTTCCAGTGCTTTGGACCCAGAAATTGTCGGTCAAGAACATTATGAAGTGGCTACAGGCGTACAGCATATTTTGCAACGTTACCATGAATTGCAAGATATCATTTCAGTTTTGGGAATGGATGAGTTATCCGACGAGGAAAAGGTGATTGTTAGCCGTGCTCGTAAAGTACAGTTTTTCTTATCACAAAACTTCTTTGTGGCAGAGCAATTTACTGGTGTGCCTGGTTCTTATGTTCCAATTAAGGAAACAATTAAAGGCTTTAAGATGATTTTGGATGGTCACTTAGATGATCTTCCTGAAGATGCATTCCGTAGTGTAGGCCGAATTGAAGATGTTTTAAAGAAGGCTGAGCAAATGGGTGTAACTCCTAGTGATCCAGAAGCTAAAGCATTATTAGAAAAGTAAGGTGATGTCAAATGGCAGATCCAGAAAAACTTTTTATGGTAAATGTTGTAACTCCAGATGGACTGATTTTTTCTCATCATTCCAGTATTGTGGAAATGCGGGCAATTGATGGTCAACGTTCAGTGATGTATAATCACTTGCCGATTTTAACTCCACTGGCGATAGGTGAGATTAAGGTTAAAAGAAGCCGTGAAATGAATAATGTTGTCAATCACATTGCTGTTAGCGGTGGCTACTTTGAATTTTCCAATAACGTAGCTACAATAATTGCTGACAGTGCTGAACGAGCTGGCAATATTGATGTATCTCGGGCTAAGGCAGCTAGAGAACGTGCGCAAAATGCACTGAAAAAGGCTCAAGCTGCTCATGACCAGCGATCACTTGAGAGGGCACAGGTTGCACTCAGAAGAGCCATCAATCGAATAAGTGTTTACAATTCAGACAATTAGAATTAAAGTTTTAAGCGGATGCACTGCTTTGTGCGTCCGCTTTTATTGTGACTTAAGAAAAGTGAGAAAGAATATGTTTCAACTTGGCGTCCATGCCTTAATTAGTATAGTAATTTATTTAATTACGATCGGCTTGTCCTTTCAGATTATGAAAAGTGTCCGCATTGAAAAAATAATTCGTAAAAACAGGGTCTTTGAAGCACAACTGCTGCTGATTTTTGCTGCGATTGCTCTAGGTTTTCTTGTTGGTAATTTTTTAATCACATTAATTGATACTTCTTTGCAATTAAGTAATTTCTTTTAAGACTTGGTAAAGCGGATAAAGTCGCAAACAAACTTGAAATCTTTATGGTAAAATATACATTGAATATGATGGAGGATTATCGTGGCAAGAGATATAGGAATAGATTTAGGAACAGCAAACGTGCTCATTAATGTTTCCGGCAAGGGAATTGTCTTAAATGAGCCCTCAGTTGTTGCCGTTAATACAAGTACAAATAAAGTAGTAGCTGTCGGAACTGAAGCATACAAGATGGTAGGAAGAACTCCGGGCAATATCCGCGTAATTCGTCCTTTAAAAAATGGTGTTATTGCTGACTTCGACATCACTGAAGCGATGCTGTCCTACTTTATTGAAAAGCTGAACGTCAAGGGCTTTATGTCCAAGCCAAATATTTTGATTTGTGCTCCTACAGGAGTAACATCAATTGAACAGAAAGCGATTATTCAGGCTGCTGAAAAATCTGGTGGTGGGAAAGTCTACCTTGATTTTGAGCCTAAAGTTGCTGCTGTCGGTGCTGGTCTTGATATTTTTAAACCTCAAGGCAACATTGTAATCGATATTGGTGGTGGTACTACTGATATTGCTGTTTTATCAATGGGTGAAATTGTTACCAGTCAATCACTGCGCTATGCTGGTGATCATATGAATCAGGCTGTTGTTTCTTATATCAAAAATAAGCATAACTTGCTGATTGGTTCTCGGACCGCTGAACAAATTAAAATTGAAATTGGTAGTGCTTTTGAACCAGATAAGGATGAAACAATCACTGTTCGCGGTCGTGATGTGGTTGATGGCTTGCCGAAGCAGGCCACTGTGACTGCGCCTGAAATTCAGGAAGCACTTCACGATGGCTTGATGACTATTATCGCGTCTACTAAAGAAGTTTTGGAAAAAACACCACCTGAGCTTTCGGCGGATATCATTGATCGTGGCATTATGCTGACTGGTGGCGGGGCACTTTTGAAAAATATTGACAAGCTGATTTCATATTACCTTAAAGTGCCGGTACTTACAGCCGATCATCCACTTGAAGCTGTAGCACTTGGTACTGGGATTTTGCTCAAGAATATTGAAAAGCATCAGCGCCACTAATTTTTGGAGGCTCGAGTTGCGAAAAATACTGATTTATTTAGTTAGAATCTACCAGAGATTTATTTCTCCGGCTTTGCCAAAGTCTTGCCGTTATTATCCGACCTGCTCAACTTATATGGTTGATGCACTGACCAAATTTGGGCCATTTTTAGGACTAATAATGGGAATTTGCCGGATATTGCGTTGCAATCCTTTTGTACGCGGTGGAGTTGATCCGGTACCAGATAAATTTACAATTTTTCGCAATCCTCATCCAGAACGATATGAAGATGAAATCATAGCGAAAAAGTTTCATCCAAATATAAAGTAGGAGAATTTATGTCAAAAAAACCTGAAAATATTAACGTTGAAATTAATGAAGTAAAGGGTAAAGAAAACCCTACCTGGGAAGTAGTAATTCCTCAGAAAAAATCTATTGGAGTGATTGAAAAAATTGCTGGTCGTTACCGGGCTACAACTGGCAAAACCAATAGCATCTTGTATGCCAAAAGCTTAGAAAGCAGCATTAACGATTTGCTTTCATACTTTGCTTTACATGAAAAATAATAGGTTGTGATAATTAATGGTCAAAGTACAAAATAAATCTAGTCTTTTTGATCGCATTGCTTGGAATATTGTTGTCCCTGTGTTGCTGCTGGCAGCAGTGGGCCTTTATTCCATTTATTTTGCGGCGGTTGACGATCCCAGTCACATGGGTAGCCCGGTTAAAGCTGTGGCAATGCAGGGACTTTGGTATATTATTTCGGTGGCCATCGTTGTGTTTGTAATTCAGTTTGATGCTGAGCAACTTTTCCGCATCGCGCCGTATGTTTATGGACTTGGCATCTTGCTCTTGATTGCGGTTTTGTTCTTTTATAATCGTAGTATTGCTGCAGATGCCGGTGCCAAAAGCTGGTTTAAGCTCGGGCCAATTTCTTTTCAGCCATCTGAAGTCATGAAACCAGCCTTTATATTAATGCTGGCGCGGGTCGTGCGTGAACATAACGATAAGTTTGCTCATACTATCAAAAATGACTGGATTTTAATCGGTAAAATGCTAGCTTGGCTGTTACCGATTGCCATACTGTTAAAACTGCAAAATGACTTCGGTACGATGCTGGTCTTCATTGCAATTGTTGGTGGCGTGGTGCTGGTTTCCGGTATTTCCTGGAAGATAATTGCACCAATGTTTGCGGCAGTTTTTGTCTTGGGAGTTGTGGTCATTTACATGGTTACCACGCCCGGAGGACAATCAATTTTAAGTCACTTTTTCCAGCCATACCAGTTCAGACGTATTATGTCTTGGCTGAATCCATCTACTGATACTTCCAAAGCTGCCTATCAATTGTGGCAAAGTATGCAGTCGATTGGTTCTGGACAAATTTTTGGCAATGGCTTTGGCAAGCTGAGTGTTTACGTACCAGTGCGGGGCTCTGACATGGTTTATTCAGTAATTGGTGAATCATTCGGTTTTGTTGGTAGTGTAGCCGTCATTTTGCTTTACTTATACTTGATAGTGCAGATGGTACGCATTACATTTGATACTAAGAACGCATTTTATTCTTACGTTTCAACCGGTGTAATTATGATGATACTTTTCCATGTGTTTGAAAACATAGGCATGAGTATTGATCTCTTGCCGCTCACAGGTATTCCGTTGCCGTTTATTTCTCAAGGTGGTTCAGCCCTAATTGGAAATATGATTGGTATTGGGATGATTTTGTCCATGAAGTTTCATAATAAAGACTACATGTTCAGCCAAGCAGGCGATTTCTAAAAATTTAATAACAAACAAAAAGAGCATTTCACGTCAAAAATGAAATGCTCTTTTTTACTTGGTTAAGTTTTCGTTTGAACGACAGACTAAGACGTCACAATCAGCAGTTCTGGTAACATATTCTGTTACGCTGCCGATTAATATGCGCTCAACAGCGTTCAGACCAGTAGCTCCTAACACAATTAAATCAACTTGGTGCTTTTTAGGAAACTGGTGGGCAATGATTGCCTTGGGAGCTCCAAATTCAATTGAGTAGTGAACTTCCTTGACGCCAGCTTCCGTAGCTTGCTTGTAGTAATTCTGCAATTTTTCCTTAGCATCGTTTGATACTTGCTCAACCATCTCTGAATCAAAGCTAGAAACATTTTGGAAAGATCTGGTATCAATGACATGCAGAATTTCCAATGCAGCATCATTCCGTTTAGCAGCAGAGATAGCCTTCTTAAAAGCTAAGTCGGCTTCCTTGGAGCCGTCAACTGCGACTTGAATACGGTGATATTGTTTCATCATTTAAAACACCTCTCTTACCATTATTTTACCAAATTTTAGTGCAATTAATCACCCTTTTGATTAAGTAAAAGACTAAAAATTAAAATCGTGATGCTGCTGAGAGCCAGGGTAATTAAATTAAGGTACTTATTTGCCTGAAATACTAAAACTAGACCCAATAAAGTTTCTAAACCCAAGATAATCGCAGTCCAGGACATTATAGAACTGAAGTTAGAAATGTTTTTACTATCATAGATTAAAAAATGACTGTGGCGATTATGCCATAAATAAAAGGCAGTCAAAAGTAATATTGCAAGATATATAGTGATAACAACTTTTATAGCCATAAAATCTCCAAACAAAAAACGGTCCGCAGACCGTTTCCTAATATTCTCAAGAAATCCGAGTCATCGAAACATAGCAAAACAATGCTTGTTGAACCCGCAGTGTTCAAAAAATGAGATGTATCGCAACGAATGTGGATCCTATCGCAAAAGATAGTCTTCCGATTCGAAAGTTATTTACTATCTCGCATGTCTTATGTTTGACCGGTCAACCTTATACAATTAAGCTATTCGATCGACTCAGATCAATTATTATAGTACTAAGCATCATAACTTTTGTCAAGATAGAAAACTAAATATCTGTTTCAGCAAAATAATTTTTTAATTTTTCAAAAATTGTAGGTATTTATTTGATGATACTCTTTTACTAACTATTTGTTATAGGCGTGAAAAATTGTACAAATATGTTACAAAAGCAAGTTTTTTATTACAAATTTTTCAAGTCAAAAAACTGAATTTGTTATCAGACTCAAGCGTTTTTAATGTTTTTCCCAGTTAGGAAAAGAAAATTATTTTATTATTTTCCAGACCCCATTTGAATAAAAGAAATTGCGGTTGTTGCAAAGTGCTTTTTGGCATTTTTGTTTATTCAAAAAAACATAGTTATTAATTTCACTAAATTATTTATACTAATTATTTGCTTCAGAAAAGGAAGTAAATGTCAATTTTTATGTTCCTTATAATGTTATTTTTTACATAAAAGGTCACAGCTTAATAAAATATTTAATGTTTATAACGTTTTTTAATTTTTAAATTTTATCAATTTTTATAGTATGGTTATTTATAAATACTATATTTGACTTAGATATTATATTGACAATAGCTATTTTCAATCCTAAAATAGTATTCGAACATACTAATCATACATACTTTTTAGGAAGGATAAATATGCTAGGTAAAAATAATTACAATGAAAGATTAAGAAAGATGGAGATGCAGGACAAGCAGGATCATTTCTCAATACGTAAATTGAGTATTGGTGCTGCTTCTGTTTTGTTAGGTTTCACCTTCTTTGGCTTGAATAGCCAAAGCGTAAAAGCCGACACTGTTGAACCTGCACAACAAGTAAGCGAGGAGTCGAATAAGGATAACTCTACTACTGAAACTAAGGAAACAAGTACTAAAGATGCAACTAAGGCTGAAGCCACAGTTTCTAAAAAGAAGACAGGTACTGACTTGTCAACTTTTTCAGGCTTGAGTTCATTCTTAAAAGACTCAAAGACTAGTGAGGTGAAAGATACTACAGCTAAGGATAAGGCTGATACTACTATAGATAAAGCTGATAAGGACACTGCAGATAAAGATAAGCAGGAAGCCACTACAGCTGATTCAAATAATAGTGCAACTACTCCTGCAACAGGTTCAGATGAAGGCAAACAAGATACCACTACTGATAAAACCCCAACTGACATAACTGATTCAGATGATCAAAATTCTGATAGTAGTAAGTTGCCGGCTGATGTGACTGGCGATACTACTAATTCAGCTAAGGATACTGATACTACTCAAGATTCAAAAACTAATGAAGCTAAGAAATTCGCCCTTGATGATACGATTCTTGATGATAAGACTGGTGATTATGCAACTGTGGTAAATGGCGTAGCACACGCATATAATTGGAATCAGTTTCTCAATGCTTTTAAAAATGATGAATGTTTTAAGAATGTAAATCAGCCTGATGAGACTAAACGTATATCTGAGATTGATATTATGCAAGACATTTACGCTGACAATAGATCTAGTAATAGTTCATATCAATATATATACGGCAGAAAGCTCTTGGTAAAATCATATGGGGATGAGCGTAGAAAAATAGATTTCAATGGATATGATCCGTGTGTAAGAGCTTCTAGTAGTGAAGCATTGGATTTGACCTATGAAAATTTGAATTTGTATAGTGGTGATGATTATGGTGTTATCAGAACTGACAACTATACAAAAGGTTGTGATGTAACATTTAAGAATGTTGAATATCACGGAACACAATTGGTTCATAGTACATCTGGTGCAAGAATCCACATAAAAGACAATGTTATTGCGGAAACAATCTACGTTCCATATGTAAGACATGATGGAACAAACAGCGCTTATGCGGACAATAGACAACAGCTTTTTGAATTCACTGGCTCTAATAACAGTATTGATTTTGAAAGTGGCTGTACTTTCACAGGAACTACATTTGGTGGAAATGTCATAGAAATGGCTGGTTCAAATAATACGGTTACTGTCGAGCCAAATGCAAATGTAACTCTTAACCCTGCGGGAAATTATGATGAGAGCAAATACACTTCAACGAATAATGCTGAAAATACTGGTACAATTTTCGCAGTTGTTATGAGAGGCAGTAGTAATACAGTTGATGTTAAAGGAACACTGAATATCAATGTTGGCATTGATAACTCAGGTAATTCTGCATACACTGGTGTTTATGATAATAAGCAGGCTACAGGTATTTACATCAATGACAGTAATTCTTCTTCGTTCAATATTAATAGTGGCACTGATTCAAAAGGTACGGATTATCAAGGTATAGTTAATGTCAAAACCAATGGTGATATAGCTAATTATAGTGGTAATAGATACCTAATTTATGATGGAGGTTCGTTCACTATTAATCCCAATTCTCAATTAAATGTTGTTGGGAATGATATGGGTAATTATTCAGGTACGCTTGTTTATATTAAAGGTAACGCAGATGTTGAAAACGGTGCGTTCAATATTAAATTAACTGATGATAAAACTGTTGGCGCCAAAACAGGTGCCGGTACAAAAGATATTATTTTAGTAGATGCACCGGGAAACTTAATTGTTAATAACCCTACATCATTAATCTTGGATTGTCATTTAAATCATTCAGATAACACAAGTATTGTAGGTAAAAGTCAGATTACTATTACCAACGTTCGTCAGGTTTTAACTCCTGATGAATCACATCCTGATGTGAAACTTACGTTACCTCCTTTCCATGTTTTGCAAGTTCAAAACAAGGGTAAAACTCAAACAGGCGTTGACATGAACGTTCTTGCCCTTGAACTTCTGAATGGAAAGAGAACTTTAGATCTAAAAACAGTAAACAAGCTACTTACTGGAAAAGACGAAAACGGTAATGCCATTCCAAATTATGCTGATATTCAATACATATTAAGTAGATACCCCGATGTTCAAAAGAAGATAAAAACATGGCTTATAAATGGTAGTACTTATGATGATATTTTCAAAGAAGTCATTAAAACAGCTTTCTCTAATTCAGACTATCCAGGTTACAATGACATTGCCTTTGGCCCAGCCAACCCAAGTGGTTTCTTGGATATAGATCCTAATACGGTTCATGTAACATATAATTCTGATGG
Organism: Lactobacillus sp. VURO6/B1 (VP7); assembly: GCF_058139575.1. Lineage (NCBI taxonomy): Bacteria > Bacillati > Bacillota > Bacilli > Lactobacillales > Lactobacillaceae > Lactobacillus > Lactobacillus sp. VURO6/B1 (VP7). The sequence continues at coordinate 106,107 of NZ_JBVOWJ010000004.1, forward strand.
TACCAGTACAATTAGTGGTCATGTACTACATTACAAAGAAAATGTAGATGGAGAAACTAGTGATAGAATATTTAGTTTGCTCCTTCCTGGTGGTACTAAAGCTCACGTTCAGGCAGTCATAACAGATCCAAACGGAAAAGAAACGGTTTGGAAACCGGAAACTTGGAATCCTAAAAAAGATGACCCATATGCAGATACAAATGATACTTTTAAAGACCCTAAGAATAAGTCTTTAAAGCCTTTAGAGCATGAATTTTCTGCAAAAGTTAATTCGGATGGTACTTTTGAACTAACCATTCCAAAGGATGAAACAGATCATCTAACGAAGGGTTATAAGATTGCATTATATCCTGATGCTAACTTCGTTCAATATAACCCGTTGGCTAAAGATCGTCCAATAATTAAAGATGTGTTTGTAGCTGCTCAGGAAACTGCTGCACAAGAAATTCAAGATGAGTTAGATAAAATTACTGATGAACATCTTAACTTAACACATGATCAAGAAAGAGATTTGAATGGTGCTATAGCAGCTGCTAAAGCAGCAATCGATAATCCCGGACAAAATGGAACTTCTATTTATGCAAATGATGTTAAGGCGATCAAGACAGTTAACGATCGTAAAAATAATGCTTTAGATGCACTTAAGCAAGCTTATGAAAAAGCAAAAGCGGCTTCAGATAAGGCTAATGCTATTAAAACTACTCAAACAACTGCAGAGAAAACCATTAGTGAAGCTGCACAAGAGGCAATTATTCGTGTGAAGAACTCAGGCTTATCTGAAAATGAACAGGCGCCATACATTGATGCCATTAACACAGCTAAAAATGCCGCTTTAGCAAATCCTTCGAATGATAAGAATTCAATTTATAATCCTGCTAACACTACTGATGACATTACAAGAATCCAAAAAGCAGTTAATGACAAGATTAATAAGGAAGCAGCAAAAGCCGAAGTTGCTGGTTATACTGAAAAGGGCAAGACTGCTTTAGATATTCCTTCACCTGATTCAGTTATTGATCCAGCTTTAAAGAAAGAACTGGATAATATTGAACATGCTACTGACATAGCTACGGCTGAAAATAATGCTAAGGATGATATATTAGGCAAACTAAAGGCTTCAGCTAAAGCTAAAGTTCAAAAAGATGCTAAAGCTGCCAAAGATGGTCTTGGAGTTGAGTCCGACACAAACATTGATCAGGCAGTTAGTGATGCTGAAGCTGCTATGAAAGGTCACACTGATTTTAATGATATCAAGAATGATATGACTACAGGTCAGACCAACGTCCTAAACAACTATAAGACAGCGGCTAAGGCCCAGCTTACTAATATGGCTAAGACCGATAAAGGTGCACTTGGCGTAGAATCAGACGATAATATTGATCAAGCTGTTAATAACGCCAATACTTTAATTGGTCAGTCAAGTTCCGTTGCAATGGTTACTGGCAACTTAAGTAAAGGTAAGACAAATGTTGGGAATAGTTTCAAGGAATCTGCTAAGAAGCAAGTTCAAGATTATGCAGATGAAGCTAAGAGCAACCTCGGTGTTGACACAGATGCTGGTATTGATGCTGCTGCTAAGAAGGCTGAAGATGCTATAGCTGGTCACACCGCAGCCAGTGACATTGGTAGTGATATTACTAACGGTAAGAAAGCTATTTTAGCAGCCTACAAGGAATCTGCTAAGAAGCAACTTGATCAAGCTGAAAAAGATGTTGAAAGTAAACTTGAAAAAGTTAAGGGCTTGACTGCTAATGATATTGAAAATGCTAAGCAAGCAGCTAAGGATTTATTAGCTAATAGCAACAAGACTGGCTACGAGGACCAGATTGATGATCCTAAGACTAACACTCTTGAAGATGTCAATACTGCCACTAAAGATGGTATCGACGCTTTAAACAACTTACTAATAAATAAATCCTCACTTGGTAACAAGAACGATGCTATCAACGCCATTAATCAAGCAAGAGATAATGCTATTAAAGAAATTAATGATAAAGCCAAATATCCTAACTTATCTGATGGAGATAGAAATTCATTAATTAACACTATTAAAGCCGATGCCACTGAGGGTGTTGACAATGTCAATAAAGATACTGACCCTGCTAAGATCACAGCTGATAAACAGGCAGCAATTGACAAGATTAATAGTGTTAAGGCCACTGCTGCAAGCAAAGATTTAGCAGGTCTTAACAAGGAGAAGAGCTCTCAACTTAAAGCATTGCAAGATGCAGCTACAAACGCTAAGGATACTATTGATAAGATTCCTGACAAGTACCTCAGCCCAAGTAACAAGCAATACTACAAAGATTTGATTGATAAGCATGCTGCTTCAGCAACTAATGCCATCAACTCAGCAAGTAACAAAGATGCTATGGATACTGCTGAAAAAGACGGTGAAAGCAACATTAATGGTGATCTTGTTTTAGGCCAAGTTACAGCTGCTAAAGCACAAGCAATTGCAGAATTGAATGCTGAAAAGGATACTGACAAGGGAATTGTTAATGATGCTCATAAGAATGGGACACTTTCTGATGATGACTGGGTAAAAGACCTTGATGATATTGACAATGCCTATACAACTGCGATAACTGCTGTATCTAATGACCATACTCCAGCAGACGTTGTTACTGACAAGAACACTGGTATCAATGCTATGAAGGCAGTTGCTGACAGCGTTTCTCAAGATCAAGACAAAGTCGACTTAGCAAAAGCTAAGAATAACGCGATCGCAGATTTGGAAGATCAAGCTCAAGCACTGCATGACCATATTCAAGCAGATCCTAACTTGTCTAACACTGAAAAGAATAACTACTTTGACCAGATTTCTTCTACCTTAAATAATGCTAAGCAAGCTGTTAGCGCTGCTGATAAGAATACCGTTAACTCAGCTCACAATGCAGGTATTGAAGACTTAAACGACATTAGAAATAATGCTGACTTGCAATCTGCTAGAGACAAAGCTCTAACTGATTTACAACATGAATTCAATACAGATAATGCAGCTGTTGACGGTTTAACCAATATCAGTACCGCTGGTAAAGCTGGTATTAAGACTGACCTGCAAAATGCGTATAACGATGCTGTCAAGAAGGTTAAAGACCCAACTTCTAATACTGTTGCTAAGATTAATTCTCAAAGTGATGCCGGGATTACCAATATGGAGAATATCCTGGGCAAAGCAAAGGGCTTAGATAAGACAATATCAGATGATAAGCAAAAGTTAAATGACTATGCTCAACAAGCAATTAACCGGATTAACAGCTCAACTATGTCAGATGCTGACAAGGGTGCAGCCACTACCAATATTCAAAAAGCTCGTGATGATGCTGAAGCATTAGTTGGTAAGCAACTTACAGTTGAAGATGCTAATAAAGCTGAAAAAGACGGTGAAACTGGCATCTTACAAGCTGAAGCTAAGGCTAATAAAGCTGATATGGATAAGGCCAAGAACGAAGCCAAGTCTAAAATTGATGGTGCTCAAAAGACAGCTTTACAGAACTTAAAGGATGCATATGACGCTTTAACTGACGAGGAAAAGAAGCAAGCTCAGGCTGCATACGATAAGGCTGTCAAAGATATTCCAGCACTTGCTGAACAAGCTGAGGCCGCAATTGATAAAGCCTTCGATAAAGACACTATTAGTGGCTTAACTAATGATGCCATCAATTCTATCAATACTGCAGGTGATACAGCTAACGTAGCAATGACTAAGGTTGTCGCTGTTCAAACTGTCAAGGATGCCGCACAAGCCGCTAAGGATAAGTTGACCAACAAGAGAGACAAAGACGGTGTCGATGACGTTGCTAAACTGGGAATTGCAGATATTAATGCCGCTACTACTAGTTCGACAGTACTTCAAATTAAAGATAATGCTCTTAACAGTATTAAAAACATTAAAGATTCTGGTACTGGTGATGCAAGTGCTGATGACGCTCTTTGGGCTAAAAAGAATAAGGCTAATGCTGAACTTGCCCAAGAACTTGCTGATATCGATTCTGCTATTGACAAGCTGACTGACCTGACTGCTGATCAAAAGAAGCAATTTAAAGATCAGGCTCAAGCTGCTCACGATAGAGCACATATCAGAATTGAAGGTGCTGCTGAAACAGATATCGAAACTGAAAAAGGCCTTGGCAAGGACAAGATTGATAAAGCCCTGTCAGATGCGAAATTCCAAGTTGCTAAGAATGTTGCTAAAGCAGATGTTGACAAGACTGCCGATAATGCCATTGATCAAGTTAATAAAGACAATACCATTAGTAAAGACGATAAAGACAAAATCATCATTAATATCAACAATGATCGTGACAAGGCTAAAGACAAGATTGATCATGCCGAAACGCCTGACGATATCAACAATGCTCAACAAAATGGTAAAGATGATATCAATAAAGAAATCAATCATCAAGGTGATAATGGTGATGGTACTGATACAGCACAGATAGCTAAAGATAAGCAAACTGCTAAAGACAAAATTCAGACTGCTGCCGATAAGATCAACGATCGTATAGATAAAGATGAAAAAGATGGTAAGTTAAATCACGATCAAGCCAAAGCTCTTAAGGATAAGGTAACAGAGGCTGTTGATAAAGCCAAAGGAGCTATTTCCCAAGCTGGAGATTCAACTACTATTAACAAAGCCCAAAATGATGGTAATAATGCTTTAAGCCAAATCACTTCAGATGTAGAAAAGACGGAAGCCGTTAACAAGGCTTTGGGCAAGCTAACAGATGCAGTTAACGTGGCTAATGGAAAAGCTGACGAACTAGGCAAGAATGATAAAGATCTTGCTAAACAAATGAAGGACGCAATCGAAAAAGAGCGTGCTAAAGCAGCTAAGAACATTCAAAATGCTCAAAATGATGCTAAAAATCCAATAGAAGCAATTGAAAATGCTGCGCAAGACGGTGTCAACGCTATTACCGGTCTGACTGATAATTACGGCAATAAGGTTGACCACATCAAGACTTTGAAGGATGCTGCTAATAAAGCTAAGGATGACCTTAACAAACTTAAGACAGATGAAAATGGTAATGATGTCCTTGATGAAAACGAACTTGCACAAGGTGAAACTGATATCGACAATGCAGTTCAAAATGGAATCAGCAATATTTATCAAGCATCTGCTGACGATGATTTAGATAAAATTGAAAAGGATGCCGAACACGCTGTTGAATTAGCTAAATTACCAACTAAGCTCCTTGCAGAAAAGAACAAACAGATTGCTGCTATCAACCAGTATGCTGCTGATGCTGAAAAGACAATTGATGGTTTTGCTCAAACCGATAAGAATAAGGCTGGTCTACCAGCTGACACTATCGCAGAACTTAAGGCGCAAGTTGAAGCTGCCAAGAATAAGGCTATTTCTAAAATCAATGATATTGCTTTAGCAGAAGGCGCAAGCCAAGATGACTTTGACAAAGCTAAGGATAAGGTTGATAAAGCTGAAAAAGGTGTTGCTGAAAGTAGCGAAACAGTTGACTTTGGTGAAGCTGGAATTGATAAAGTTAAGAAACTTGCTCAACAAAAAGCCGATATTGTTAAGGCTAAGAATGACGCGATTGCTAGACTTGAGCAGAAACATCAAGAAGAGATCAATGCCATCGAAAACTCAGGTATGTCTGCTGCTGATCAAAAGCCTTTGAAGGATAAAGTCGACAAGCTCGTTGAACAAGCTAAGGACCAGATCATTAATATACCTGACAAAGATGAAAATGGTAAAGATAAGACTCCTGAACAGGTAACATCTGAAGCAAATACAATTATTCAAAATACTGTTGATGGCTTAGATGAAAATGGTAATAAAGTAACTGGAATCAAAGATATCGTTGATCAGGCTAAACTTGCAGGTGCTAAGACAACTGCTGAAACCATACTTAATGATAAACGTGCTCAAGCGCATGACATTATTAAGGGCTCACAGTTAACTGCGGATCAAAAGCAAAGGGCTACTGATGCAATTGATAAGGCCTTTAGCGATGAAAAGTCTGATATTGATGGTAAGACTGACATTAAGGATGTTCCAACTAATAAGGACGAGATTGGTAAAGCAATCGATGCTATTTGGACTAAACCTAGTGATTGGTTCGCTGATGAACAAAAGAATGCTTTGACCGGTACGGACGGTGTAGCTGGTTTACAAGCTGGTCTAAATAAATTAACCTCTGGTCAAAAGGCTGATCCTGATTACAAAGACTACCTCGACGATATTAATAATGCTATTGCAGCAATTAATAAAGCTGAGAACATTAAGGATGCAAGTTCAGCTTACGATAAGGGTATGACTTCTCTTAATAAGTTGAATGCTCTTCAAGAAGTTAAGAACGAAGCTAATAAAGCTAAGACTGATATTGATAATAATGATAAGTTGGATGACAATACCAAGGATCGTCTAAAGGGTGATGTTGATAAGGTTGTTGAAGACACCAAGGACAAGATCAACCAGATCGATTCTTCTAATGGTACGGCCGCATCTAACAAAGATAAGATTGATCAGATTAAAAATGATGCTCATAATGATATTAATGTTGTAATTAATGATGCTGAAGCCGAAGGTGATCCGAATGTTTCTCACGCTAACAGCGAAATTTCCCAGAACCATAGTGATGCGGTAGATACGATTCACAATGAGTTTGGTGATGACAGCAAGACGCCTAAGACTGATGATGCTTATGAAAAGAACAAGCATGTTCATAGTTCATCACAAAATGGTATCAACTCTGATAAGACCAACGCTGATAAGGAAATTTCTAAAGGCGCAATTGATGATGCAGTTGATATTGCTAAAGATAAAGTTAACCATCTAAAGCATGAGGATGGCACTGATTACACTGATGCTGATAAGAATAAGATTAATGAGCAGATTGATAAGGACGCTAAAGATGCCAAGGATAAGATCGATAAAGCTGACAATGTAACTGATATTGATAATATTCGTGGTAATGGTATCCACCAAATCCATCAAGATTGTTCTGACACATCTACAATCGATAAGATTCTGCATGGTGATAACAACAATAATGGTGGTGGAATAGCTACTCCAATTCAACCAGTAATACCAGCAAAGAATCCAACTGCAGACAATACTTCTGACACGAATAAGGATGATGGTACGAAAGTTGATATGAGCCACTCTTCAGATGTAACTTTGATGCACAATGCTTACCTCTATGATGAAACTGGTAAACGTGCTAACAAGATAACTCTTGGAGCTGGTTCAGTCCTAACTACTTATGGTACTAAGACCATTAATGGTAAAGACTACTACGTCCTTGTTGATAAAGGTGCTAAGAACAAGGTCTACTACGTTGCTGCTGGTAACATTGATCATTCAACTCGTAAGCTGAAGCATAATGCATATATTTACAATCAATTTGGCAAACGGGTAAAGAAGACTGGTGTATACAAGAAGGGCAAACTAATTAAGACCTTTGGTGCAGCTGTCAAGATTCGTGGCAAGAAGTACTTCATCATTGGCAAGAATCGCTTTGTTAAAGCTGCTAACTTTGCTAAAGGTGTTGTAGCTGTAAGTACTGCAAAGGCTGAAGTAGTTCCAACTAGTGCAGTTGCTGAAAAGCCTCAAGTTACTGTTGAAAAGACTTTGATGCACAATGCTTACCTCTATGATAAGAATGGTAACCGTGCTAACAAGTTGATCTTCCAAGCAGGTTCTCAAGTTGGAACTGTTGGTAAGAAGACAGTCAACGGTAAGGTTTGCTACGAACTTCCAGATGGTATGTTTATTGCAGCCGGCAATATCGATGCCAAGAAGTTGAAGTTAAAGCACAATGCCTATGTTTACAACCAATATGGTCATCGTGCAAACAAGAAAGTATTGAAGAAACGTAAGTCAGTTAAGACTTATGGTAATTCAGTCAAGATAAACGGCAAGAGATATTTCATTATTTCAAAAGGACGTTTTGTTAAAAAAGCTAACTTTTAAATTGAAATAGCTTAAATAAAGTGTCGGAAAATGTTAGAAATAACATTTTCCGGCACTTTTTTTTGCGCTTTTTTGTAGTTTTTTAAAACTAATAGTATATAACTATTCTTTTATATAGTATTTTTTCAAATATTAAAATTAATCCCACAAATCAAGTTAGTATAAGGTTTATAAAAATATTCATATATAGTAAATAGTGTTTTAACTACTGTATAGTATATAAAAATATATGAAAAGATTAATTATTGGAAATATTTCTTATATACATAAATATTTAAAAGATTATTGTTTTTTTTAAACTTATTAATGTTATTTTATATCCCAATTAATTATGATGTGAATGTATTTTTTAATAAAAAACGTTATTTTATAAATTAAATAGTTTATTTTTTAAATATAAGTTATTTGCAACAAGTAAATGTCCAATACTATATTGACAATAAAAATGCCTGGAACTAGAATATTGCTGTAAATATGATTTTTGAGAAAGGATTAATTTATGTTAGGTAAAAACAACAATAAGGAAAGAATTCGTAAAATGGAAATGCAGGCAAAGCAGGACCACTTCTCAATTAGAAAATTGACAATTGGTGCTGCTTCTGTTTTGCTTGGTTTTACATTCTTTGGCCTGAATAGCCAGACTGCCAAGGCTGACACTATTGATCCTGCAAAGGAAGAAATTAGTTCTGAAACGAATAAGTCCCAAACTGAATCTGATCAGACTGCAGACAAAGCAGATACTGCAAACGCAAATAAGCAAGCAAGTCCGAAGAAGCAAGATACTAATTTAAGTACATTTTCCGGTCTGAGTTCTTTTTTAAAGAGTACGGATACTGAGAATACAACGTCTACTACAAAGGATTCTACAGCTAAAACTACTGATTCCAAGACTGATGATCAAAAAGACAAGGAAACTGTCGCTGATAACAGTGCAAAGACTCCTGATCAGGATAAAAGTGCTACAAAGGATCCAGCTAAAGCAGATGGTGCAACAGATCAGGATCAAAGTGCTACAAAGGATCCAGCTAAAGCTGATGGTGCAACAGATCAGGATAATTCAAAAACAAATAGTACAGAAAAAACTGATTCTCAGACTCCCGCATTAGTCGATAAAGATGCCAAGAGGGATGCCACTACTGGTGCTGTTAGACAAGTAACAAATTGGACTCAGCTAAAAAATGCTTATAGTGATGCAAGCGTCAGCGAAATCGATATCATGAATGACATTGCTGCCGACAGTAATGGCTTGCATACTACTTTAGCTACAGTTCCGGGAAGGAAATTATTAATCAAATCCGCAGGAACTACAAAATATAAAATTGATTTTAAGCAAAATCACCCTGATTGTGATAAGAGAAATTCAACAGATATAACTTATGAAAATTTAGAGTTATGGAGTGCAGACTATTGGGGCGTTCTTTCCACTTATGGACTTTCTGGAACAGGCGGTTCCAAAAATGTTAATGTCAATATTAGTTTTAAAAATGTTGATTATTACGGTTCACAGTTAATATATGCTCAAGCAAATACTCACATCTACTTTTATGGTAAAAATAATATAAATACGATTAAAACACCTTATAATGGTGGACCAACTGAGAGTAACGATCAACAATTATTTGAGTTCAATGGCAAAAATTGCAGCGTTGAATTTGTAGATGGTGTATTTAATGGCTCAACATATGGTGGCAGTATGATCGAAATGACAGGTGATAATGTTTCTGTTAAAGTTGATCAAGGTGCCGTTGTTAATCTCACGCCCCTTGTAAATTATGACGCTTCTCGAACATATGGTGAACATTGGTATCCATTCTCCGTCATTTACATTAAAGGTAAGGGCAAAGTAGATGTTTCGGGTACGATAAATATTTTTATGGGCGATAACTCTACTTCACATCCATATCAAGGTAGTCGCAATAGCAACAAATGTAGGGCTATATATTTAGAGGATGATAACTCTAGTTTTAATATTGGAACTAACGGTGTAGTAAATGTCACTACTAACGGTAACATTAGTGACGCGAAGACTGGTAACCTTGTTTATGATGCTGGTAATTTCACAATTAAACCGAAGGGAACCTTAAATATTGTCGGTTCTGATATGGGTGACTATAGCGGAACATTAGTTTTAGTTCAGGGTAAAGCAGATATTGAAAACGGTGCTTTTAACATCAGTCTTGACGATTCCACGACAGTAGGTTCTGGGTCAGGTGCCGGAAAAGGAGCTATTACATTAGTAGACGTTCAAGGTGGTACCTTAATTGTCAATAACCCTACTTCATTAATTTTGAATGCGCAGGCTAACAAAAATCCTGACACCAGTATTATTGGTACAAATAACATTACTATAACTAACGTCCGGCAGCAATTTAATCTAACTGGTTTAGGACTTGGAATTGACAAGGTCACTTTGCCTCCATTCCACGTTTTAAATGTTAGAAAAAAACGGGGAGGCACCATTCTTGTAGACAAACTTGAGTTGCTGAATGGGAAAACGCAGCTAAATGTTGATAAACTAAATGAATTAAAAGCCAAGATAACAGCTGCTGGTATTGATTATGATAAATTACCAACCGATGTGAAAGATTCTTTAACTGAAACTGCTAAGGGCAATAAAACTTTTGACGATCTCTTTATTGATATTATTCAAAGAGCGTTCAATAATAGTAAGAACTTTGGTTATAACAACATTGCCTTTATTCCTGCCAACCCAAGTGGTTTTCTGGATATTGACACTAGCAAGGTGACTGTCAAGAGAAATGACGATGGATCAAATACTATTACAGGTGCTGCAGGAAGCGTAATTGGGTATAACCCTGATACAGATGGTCCAGATGACCTTAAAGGCGATCCAAAAAACATTAAGAATCCGTTTAGTTTGGTTATGCCGGTAGCTACTAAAGCTTATATTGCCGCCAATATTATTGACGATAAGGGCAAAAAAATTCCGTGGCCAGATAAGGATGATAAGAATCATGGAGTTCCCAATCCTTATGCTGCAACTGATGATACGTATAGAGACCCTAAGAATAGTTCACTAAATCCTTTGCCAACCCAGTACGCTGCTGAGGTCAACAATGATGGTTCATTTACCTTTACCATTCCAGCAGATCAAACTGTCAAATTTAATAAAAATTATGGTATTGAGTTGTCTCCGAGTGCTAACTTCATTGGCTATGATCCAACTGATACTTCAAAACCTGTCAGACAGAATTTGGATATCTTGACCTTGAGTGAAGTCCGTGATCAAGCAGCTAAGGAAATTACTGATGCAATTAATAATGCTAAAACGAATAAGCCAAATAATCTGACCGCCGATCAGAATAAGGCATTTAATGATGCGATGACTCAGGCTGCTGCTGCTGCTTCCAAGACCATTAATAGTGCTAACAAGTCAACTTCAGTCTATGACCCTAGTGCAGACTCAATTACTAAAGTAAATCAACGCAAAAATGATGCTTTAAAGATTATTAATGATGCTATTACAGCAGCACAAAATTCGGCTCAAGTTGAAACTGATAGGACTAGTGCCATTAATGCCCTGAACGCTGAAGCAAGTAAACAAGCTGGATATTATCCTTCACAATCGCAGACAATCAATGGCGCTAGGGATAGTGCAATTAGCCAAGTTAAGGCAGCACAAAATAGCACTGATGTTGCTAAAGCTAAGGATGACGGAATAAAGGCAATTGACAAGATTGGTCTTGACTATAAGAACACTGTGAAAACAGGTCTTAACCAGCAAATCGGTCAAGTAAAATCTGATATAGCTGACCTTGCTAAAGATGCTAACCTGAATAAAACAGAAAAAGATGAAGTCAATGGCTTGATTGACAGGTTGAAACGTCCGGATGCAATCGTCGCTACTCAAGGTGACATCGATAAAGATACTAATGAAGCTTCAGTCAAAAATCACCAAAAAGAAGCTCAAGATACCATTGACGCTCTTAAGAATACTATCGCTGCAATTAAGAAATTACAGGCAGCAGCCAAAGATGAAATTGCCAAGCATAGTGACAAAACAACTGATATTCAGGATTCTTTAAATGATGCCGTACATAAAGTCATCAATGGTGACGATCCTGACGGTTCAAATGGTCTAGAAGCAATCAAACAAGTTTATGCAAATCAGGAAGCAGACAATATCAACAAGGCAGCTGCAGCAGCTAAGAAGAGAGTCCAAAATTCTGGTCTTGCTCCTGCAGATCAAGTAGCTTACTTAAATGCAATTGATAATGCTGCTAAAGTAGCTACTGCCAAACCGGGTGATTCAAATTATGATGCTAATAAATCGATTTATGGTACGTCTGATGTTACAGCTATCGATCAAAGAGTAGCAGCAACGCAAACTGCTTTTGCTAAAGCTGCTGCTAAGTCAGAAGTTTCAGGATATGCTGTTACTAACGAGGATAGTCTGTCGGTTAATTCAACCACCACTATCGCCAAAGCAATTAGTGACGGTTTGGCAAGTATTGATAATTCTGCTGATTCTAATGCAGTTGCAGCAGCAGAGGATACTGCTAAAAAGAATGTGCTTAAAGCAATCTCCAAACAGAAGTTAGCCGATGTTGAAGCCGATGTTGAAAATCAAATCAGCAATATTCCTGGTTTAACTGCTCAGAATATTGATGATGCTAAGAAACTGGCTCAGAAGATTTTAAGTAATAATACTAATCCACTGGGATATACCCAGAGGGTCGATCAAGCTGATTCGCTTACAGCAATTGACGGAGCCAGAAATGACGGTATTACAGCTCTTAACAATCTGTTGACTAAGCAGCAAGAGTTAGGTAAACGTAATAATCAACTAACTGATGCTGCCGCACAGATTAGGCAGAAACAACAAGATGCTGATTCAGCTATTGATGGTATAACAAACCTCAGTGACGCCGAAAAGGATTCATATCACAAACAAATTAAAAAAGTTGCAGATGACAGTATTAACGGTTTAAACAGCATTGACCCTTCAAAGGTTGATGATGCTGTTACAACAGCCAAAGGAAAGATAGACAGTATAGTCGCTGATGCCCAGAATAAGGGTAACAGTGTAATCAAAGATGCACGGACAAAAGCTTCACAAGCAGTTGATGATGCAGCAAAGGCTGCTAAAGCTAAGATTGAAAGCATACCTGACAGTCAACTCAGTCAATCAAACAAAAAACACTATGAAGATTTGATTGATCAGGATGCACAATCAGCTAAAGATAAGATTGCTGCCGCTCAAGATGAAGACAGTATCAAATCTGTTGTTCAGGACGGTGAAAACAATATTACCAGGGACTTGAACGATGCTCTGGTTTCTGCAGCACGTGCCAAAGCAATATCTGATTTACAAACTGCTAAAAATGATGCCAGAGAGACCATTTCTACCGCTCATGATAAAGGTTCACTTAACGACAAAGACTGGGTAGATAAATTAGACCAGATTGACAACGCTTATGATCAAGCTGTTCAGGCTGTAACGGGTGATTTTAATGTTTCAGATATTAATGATGATGCAGATAAAGGCAAAAAGAGTATCCAAAGTATAGTTGACAGTATCTCGGACAACGAGGCCACACAAGCTTTAGCAAAACAGCGTCAAGATGCTATTAATAAACTAAAAGAAGCTCGCGACAATGCGAATACCCAAATAACTACTGATCCTAATTTAAGCGTTACCGAAAAGAACGATTACTATAACCAAATCTCAAATGCCTTTAATAATGCTCAATCGGCTATTCAAGCAGCTGGTAAAGACGATATTGATACTGCTCTTACCAATGGTACGAGGAAACTGACTGAGATTCAGGAAGCTGCAAACTTGCAATCTGCTAAGGATCAGGCTCTAAATGACTTGCTTGCTGAAAGAAGCAAAATTAGAGAGCAAATTGGCAATATGGATCAAGTTACAAGTGCCAATAAGAATGATTTACGTGCTAAAGTTGACGAACAATACAATCAAGCAGTCAAGAATATTAACTCTGCAAGTACATCTTCTATTCAACAAGTTACCCAAGCAGCTCAACAAGGCAAAGCAGCTATTGATGATGTCATCAGTGATTTAAACATTAATAAAGTTATTAACAAGCAAAAACTTGATGATTATGCTCAAAAAGCAATTGATCGCATTAGCAACTCAACCGATATTACTCAAGCTGTGAAGGATTCCACTATTGCTGGAATTAAAGCTGCTCGTGATGAGGCTAAGGGTAATGTCGATAGTCAAAAAGATATTCCAGCTTCTAATCTTGCAGAACAAAATGGTGAACTGGCAATTGACGCAGCTGCTGCCAAAGGCAATGGCCTTGAAGGATATAAGAACAGCGCAATTGATCAAATCTCTACTGCTGCAACTAATGCCACTTCTCGTTTGCAAGGAATTTATAATGGACTTAACGATGATGATAAGGCAAAAGTTAAGGACGTATTTGATCAGGCCAACAACGCTATTCAGCAGGCTTCCAGTACTGCAATTGCAAACATTAAGAAGGCTACTAATAAAGATCAAGTAGATGGCTATAGTAAAGATGCAATAGCTGCTATTAATAAGGCAGAAACAGGTGCAGACTTAGCTGCTGCCAAAGCTGCCGCAATAACTGCAATTAATGAAGCAAGTACTAAAGCAAATACCCAACTAACAAATAAGAAAGATCAGGACGCAGTCAAAGCTGTTACGAATCTTGGTCAAAATGACATTAATGCTGCCAGTGATATTGCAACTGTTAATAAGATCAAAGACAACACTATTCAAAGCATACAAAACATTCTTGATATTGCTGCCTCTCAGCAAGCTGAGCAGATTAGGAATCAACGGAATGAAGCACTGCAAGAGCTAAAGGATACTTTAGATGGGAAGAACGATCTTGCTGGTGTTCGTGATCAAATTAATAGACTGAATGACTTAACTGATGATCAAAAGACTGCTTTCACAAAACAAGCTGTAGACGCATATGATCGTGCTGTTGCCAAGGTCAGCGGAGCTTCTAAAGATCAAATTGAAAGTGAAAAGAATGCTGGTATAGTCAACATTAATCAGGCATTGACAGATGCCAAATTGCAAGCCACTAAGAATAAGGCTAAATCAGACTTGGATAAACTTGCATCTGAAGCTGGTAAAAATGATGCTAAGGACCAAGATTCAATCAATAACGAACGTGATAAAGCCAAGGACAAGATTGATAAAGCTAAAAATACCGATGAAGTTAATAAAGCCAAAGATGAAGGCCAAAATGCCATTAACGGTATCGAGGAAACTGGAAAGGATACTCAACTTGCCAATGATAAAGTCGCAGCTAAGAATGATCTGAAGAATGCTGCAGACAAACTCCAACAAAAGATTGATCAAGACCTAGCTGATAAAAAGCTGGGTCAAGACCAATATGACGAGCTAAATGCCAAAATTGATCAGGCTCGTAAAGATGGTGAGACCAGGATAAACTCGGCCAAGGATAAAAATGGTTTGACTAATGCTCAGAGCCAGAACAACAATGATCTAAATAATATCAGTACTGATATTGGTAAAGAAGAATCATTGACCAATGCTTTAACTCAGTTGCAAGATGCCGTCAATAAGGCTTCTGCTGCTGCAGACGAGATCGCTAAGGACAATAAAGATCTGGCTGAGCAAATGAGAGAACAGATCAAATCTGAACGTGATAAAGCTGCTCAAATCATTCAAAATGCTAAAAATGATGCACAAGACCCTAATAATGCTATGAATGTGGCTGCACAAGACGGTGTCAAAGCAATTACTGGTTTAACTGACCGCTTTGAAGCTAAGAATGTCGCTATCAACAAGTTAAAGGGCTATGCAGAAACTGCAAAGAAGGGCTTGCAAGGGAATAATCTTGATGCTAATGAAATTAGTCAAGGTGAAGATGCTATTAATACTGCTTTGCAAAATGCAACCAGCAACATTTATGGCGCTAAGGATAATGACAATTTAAATGATATTGAAGGGGCCGGCGAAAAGGCCATCGACCAAGCTAAATTGCCAAGTGATCTGCTAGCTGAAAAGAACAGGCAAATTGCAGCTATCGATGATTATGTCAAAGGTAAAGGTGATATTAATTCAGTTGCTACTAATTTAACTGATGACCAAAAGGCTGATTTGCAAAAGCAACTTGATCAAGTAGTGCAAAGTACCAAAGACAAAATTGGCAAAGTCACTTTACCTGATAACGCGACTCAATCTGACTTTGAAGCCGCAAAGAAGAAGTTGGCTAATATCGAACAGGGTGTTCCAGAAAACAATGAAGCACTTGACTTTGGTCAAGCAGGCGTAGATAAGATATACGATCTAGCTAAGAACAGAGCGGATATCTATCAAGCCAAGCAAGATGCTATTAAGCAGTTACAAGATATACAGGATCAAGCTAATAAGAAGATTGAAGACTCTGGCTTGTCAGCAACAGATCAACAAGCTGAAAGACAAAAGATCAAGGATATCATTGACAAGAGTAAGATTGCTATTAATAATATTCCTGATAAAAATAAGGATGGTAGCGACAGAAGCGTTGAAGATGTCAAGCAAGATGCTAAAACTATAATTGATAAAGCTAGGGACGGGTATAAAGATCCTACAACTGGAGAACAGATGCCTGGCACCGCAAATGTTATTGATCAAGCAGCTCTTGCTGGTGCTAAGACCAAGGCAGAAGGCCATTTGAAAGAAAAACAGAATCAGGCTCATAATATCATTAACCAGTCGCAGTTAACTGATTCCGAAAAGCAGCTAGCTAACCAAGCTATCGATGATGCTTATGATAGAGAAAAAGCAAACATTGAAGCTATCAGTGATGTTGATAAGGTACCAAAAGATGAAGCTCAGATTGGTACTGGCATTGATCAGATTTGGCATAATCCTTCAGTATGGTTTGTGAAAGATAAACAGAATGCGACAAGCGGCACTAATGGTTTACAAAGTGAATATGACAAATTAACTAGTGACCAGAGAGCTAATCCAGACTATCAGGACTATATCAAAGATATTATTGCTGGTCTTGCCGATATTAATAAGGCTGACAATATTCCGGATATCAGTTCTGCCTACAATCAAGGCATTACAGCTTTGAATAAACTTAAAGCTAAGGAAGACATTAAAAACGCTGCTGACAAGGCCAAAACTGAGATTAACAATAATAAAGACTTAGATGACCAAACTAAGAAAGACCTTATTAATAATATTGATAACCATGCTAAAGAAGGTAACACAGCAGTTGATCAAGTTAATGCACCTAGTGATGATCCTGCTGGTAAGAAGACTAATATTGATAAAGTAGTTGACACTGCCAAAAACGATATCCAAGTTGAGATTAATAAGGCAATAGATACCAGCAAGAAGAAAGCTGATCAGGAAGTTGCTGATAAAGCCAAAGAAGCTATCGATAAAATTCATAAAGAATTTGGTGATGGCGCTGATACATCTTCAATCCAAAATGCTTTAGATAAACATAAAAACACTGAGGGCAATTCTTATGACGAAATTCAAAAGAATAAACTTGAAGCCGAAAAGGAAATTGCCAAGGGTGCCGTTGATGATGCTGCTAAGAATGCTAAAAAGGACGTTGACAATAATAAGGGCAAGCACCAAGACGGTAGTGATTTAACTAATAATGAAAAGCAGAAGATTAAGGATGAGATCGACCATCAAAAAGATAATGCTAAAGATAAGATTGATCATGCTGGTAGCGGCGACGAGATTGACCAGAACCGTGATAACGGTATAGATATCATTCACCAGGATAGCTCCGATCCAGCAACAATCGATAAGGTTATTCACGGCGGAGATAATAACGGTAACGGTTCAAATACTGAAAACATTAGCAATGGTGGTGGTTCTACCGCTCCTGTATCTAGTCCAAATAAGCAACCTGGTAACAATCCAAGCGATAGTGATAGCATTCCAAACGATAAATTACCTAATTCATCACAAGTCAAATTGATGCATAATGCATACCTTTATGATGAAACAGGCAAGCGTGCTAACCAGATCACTTTAGGTGTTGGTTCAATAGTTACTGTTTATGGCACACAGACGATCAATGGTAAAGAATACTACGTCTTAGTTGATCAAGGTGCTAAGAATAAGAAGTATTTTGTTGCTACAGCAAATGTATTGGCTACTAGACAAAAATTGACTCACAATGCTTATATTTACAACCAATTTGGCAAGCGGGTTAAGAAGACAGGCGTTTACAAGAAGGGTCAACTGCTAAATACCTATGGCGCAGTCGTTAAGATCCGTGGTAAGAGATACTTTACTATTGGTAAGAACCGCTTCGTCAAAGCCGCAAATGTTAAGATAGTAACTTCTGCAAAATCAGTCAATGAAGAGGTTACACCGACAATTACCAATACTGCTGAACAACCTGTTGTCACTGTTGCTAAGAGCTTAAAGCATAATGCTTACCTTTATGATGAAAACGGCAGGCGTGCAAATAAGCTGATCTTCAATGCAGGTTCAGTTGTTGAAACTACTGGTAAGAAGACAATCAATGGTCAGAAATACTATGCCTTGCCTGATGGACTTTATATAGCTAGTGGTAATATTGATGCCAAGAAATTAAAGTTGAAACATAATGCTTATATATACAATAAGTATGGTCATCGTCTAGGCAAGAAAGTACTCAAGAAGCGTAAATCTGTGAATACCTACGGTAATCCAGTCAAAATCGGTCATAAAAAATACTACACACTAAGTAAAGGGAGGTTCGTTAAGAAAGCAAATTTTTAAAAATTTAAAATTCTAGCATATACAGCTTAAATATCACAAAAGAAGTGTCACATTTGTGGCACTTCTTTTGCATTTTCAAATTATCTATAGTTTTAGAAAAAGAGGGGCTGAGTCTCCTCCTTTTTTCTGCGAGAAAAACTCTAGCAGGCATATCTTCCATACTATCTAAATATCTAAGCAAGTCCGAAAAAGTTATATTTACTTAGTTGACCATGTTAATCAGATCACAAACATATTCATGTATATATAGTACAATTTATATTTTGTATATTATATATAAATATGTTTATAAAAATAGTAAAATTAATTTATATTTAAAATAAAAAGTTCATTTCTATTGATTAAATTATTGTTATTTTTATATATATTATACTATTTAATCAGCATAATACTTAAAATTTAAGTTATTTTATATTATATTTTTTGAATTTCATTACCTATTAAAATGCATAATAGTATTACTAAATTGACAGTAAAAATAGCAGGACTTACAATTAATATGTAATCATAATTTTGAGGAAGGATTATTATGCTAGGTAAAAATAATAATAAGGAAAGAATACGTAAAATGGAAATGCAGGCAAAGCAAGACCACTTCTCAATTCGTAAATTGACTATTGGTGCTGCTTCTGTCTTGCTTGGTTTTACATTCTTTGGCTTAAGCAATCAAACAGTTAAAGCTGATACAGTTGATCCAGCAAGTGAAGAAGTAGATTCCCAAACTAATGGCAATGAAACAACTAATACTGAACAAACTGCGACTAAGGCAAAAACTGCAACTACACAAAAGCAATCAATTCAAGATAATACAAAGCACGATTTAAGCACTTTTTCTGGCTTAAGTTCGTTTTTAAAAGATAGTGACTCAAAAGCTAGTCATAGTTTTGCAACTGGTCAAGCAGAATCAGAAAAGACAATCCCCGAGTCGACGAAAAATTCTGATCAGCAGTCTAGTCATAATCAGGATACCGCTGCTGATTCATCCGCTAAAGGTGATACAACAAAGCCTGTCGATTCAACTGCTGCAGTGGCTGATGATGCAAATGCTGCTGAAAATACAGAAATAAATACTAGGGATGCTAGTGTAGCACAGGTCCATAACTTTACTGAGCTTATAGGTGCGTTTCAAAATAATAGTATTTCAGAAATTGACGTTATGAACGATATTACTGACGGACCAGAGAATGGATCACAAGCATACTACTTCTATGGCAGGAAAATGCTGATCAAATCCGCAGGTAATGGTAATACCAGATTTAAAGTGGACTTGAAAGGTAACCACCTCCAATTAAATAGTGGCAGTACGCAGGATTTAGATATAACATACGACAACCTTGATTTATGGAGTGCCGATATCTGGGGCGTCATCATGACTGATGATTACAACCAAGATGGTCATTTTTCAAAAATCACCTTTAATAATGTTAATTTCCATGGTTCACAAATGGTTCACTGTGGTAATAATACTAAAATTTACTTTACTGGTACCAACTATGGGGAAGTAACGCACACGCCTTATCCAGGAATTACAATATCAAGTGGTGATGTTCAACAACTATTTGAATTTACTGGTTCAAACAACTCAATCGATTTTAGCGGGACTTTTACGGGTAAAACCGTTGGCGGTAACGTAATAGAAATGGCTGGGAGCAACAATGTTGTTAACATTGAAAAGAACGCTAAGGTGTCCCTTTCACCGCGGATCTATATTCCTAATAATAATTTAGGTTCCAATGCTGCTGAACATACTGGGCTACCTTTAGCTATCGCCATGTTAGGTAATAATGAAGCCGTCAATGTTGATGGTGAGCTGAATATCACAACTGGTAGCGATCACTATAATGGTACAAATGACAATGATCAATCTAGTGCGATCCTGATTAATGATGGTAACTCTGTTTTTAATATTAATAGTGATGCAAAGGTCAATATTACTACTAACGGTGATATAGCTAATAACTGGGGCAACAGAAACCTGATTTATGATGGTGGTAATTTTAACATTTTACCACGAGGATCGTTAAACATTAATGGCTCAAATATGGGCGACTATTCTGGTACTTTAGTTCTAATTAGGGGTACGGCCAATATTGAAAACGGTGGTTTTAACATCATTCTAGGAACTCCAGGTCCAAATGGTAGATACGTAGATGGCGGTAATGGCCAAATACTTTTGGTAGATGTGCAAGGCGGGAAGTTATTTGTTAATAATCCTACCTCATTAATTTTGAATGTCCAGGGCAATACCAATCCTGCTACGAGTATTATCGGCACAATGCCGATTACCTTAACAAATGTGCGGCAGCAGTTTGATTTGAGCTCAACACAAACTGGGGTTGGTAAAGTAACATTGCCACCATTTCACGTTTTAACTGTTAGGAAAACTGACAATACAATTGCAGTTGATAATATTGAGTTACTTAACGGGCAAGAAAAGCTAACTGCAGAGAAATTAGCAGCAATCAAAGCGCAGGCAGCTAAAGCTCATATTTCACTTGACAAATTGCCAGCTGATGTCCAAAATTCGTTAGCTGATGGTATTAAGAACGGCTGGACTTACGATCAAATCTTTTCGGATATTATTCAAAAAGCATTCAATAATAGCAATAATTTCGGCTATAACAACATTAGTTTTATTCCGGCCAATCCAAGTGGCTTTTTGGATATTGATCCTGGTAAGGTCAAAATCACTAGAAATGATGATGGCTCGCAAACAATTTCCGGTGAACCAGGCAGCGTAATTAATTATAATTCTGCTGTTGATGGTCCGGATTCAGATCCAGAAAATTTGAAAAACCCATTTAGTTTGATTCTCCCAGTTGCTACTAAAGCATATATTATGGCTAATTTAATTGATAGTATGGGGGTAAAAACTGCGTGGACTCCAAAGGATCAAAATGGTAAAAATATAATCGACAATCCATACGCACAAACAAAAGACACCACCAGAGATTCAAGCAACAGTTCTTTAAATCCTTTACCAACACAATTTGCAGCAATTGTAAATGATGACGGTTCGTTTAGTTTTACTATTCCAGCCGATCAAACTATCAGGTTTGATAAAGGCTACTCTATAGAATTAACTCCAAATGCTAACTTTGTTAGTTATGATCCGTCTAGTGTAGCTATCGGACGTCGTCCAATAATTAAAAACTTGGATATTCTAACTTTGTCTGATGCACAAGATCAAGCTGCTAAGGCAATTACTGACGCAATTAGTGATGCGAAAATTCATAGACCTAACAACCTATCTGAAGCTCAAGTTAAAGACTTTAATGAGCAATTAGATAAAGTTGCGGCCGCTGCATCCAAGACAATTGATATTAATAACGAAAAAACTTCAGTCTATGCTTCAAGTGCAAACACTTTAACAGAAGTTAACAACCGTAAGAATGCTGCCCTTGATGCAATTAAGAATATCGTAAGCCAGGCGCAAAATTCTTCAACGATTGAAGCATCTCATAATAATGCAATTACGAATTTAAATAATGAGGCCACATTGCAGTCAAAGAGATTTCCTACAATGATAGATGCAATTAATGCTGCACGTGATAAAGCTATAAATACTGTGAAAGCTTTTCAAACTGATAAAGGTATTTCAGAAGCAGAGAAGAATGGTATTAATGCGATTGATCAAGCAGCTTATGGCTATAAGGAGAGTATTGAAACTGATCTTAAACAAAAAATTGATCAAGTCTATGTCGATGCTTACAAGCTTTCAAGCGATCCTAACTTGAGTCAAGAAGAAAAGGACGAAGTAGTTAATTTACCTAAACGTCTGGCGCGCGCTCAGGCTATCGCTCAACCGGAAGGTGATATTGAAAGAGACCTTGACCAAGTATCAGTAGATGGGCACCAAAAAGAAGCTCAAGATATAATTGATAAAGTTAACAAAACAATTCAGGCATTGAAAGACTTACAGGCTGTCGCTCAAGATGAAATTAACAACCATGCCGATAAGATTGCAGAAATAAGGGATTCTTATAATAAAGCAGTTCACAATATTATCACTGGTGATGATCCCGATGGTTCCAAGGGTAAGGAGTCTATTAAGGATATAAATGCTGACCAAGAAGCAAGTAAAATTAGTGCAGCAGCAGCTGCTGCCAAAAAGCGAGTACAAGATTCAGGTATTAGTTTAGATCAACAAGTTCCTTTATTAGATGCAATTGATCAGGCTGCCCAAGTTGCAACTGCTAAACCAGGAAGTGCTAAGTATGATGAGCAAAAATCGATTTACGGCACTTCTGATAACACTGCCATCAAGCAAAGAGAAGCAGCTACGCAAACTATTTTTGATCAAAATGCGGCAAAAGCCGAAATTATGGGCTATGCAACCACTACTGAAAATTCGCTAGGCATCCCTTCAAACTCTGAAATTGAGAAAACAGTAGCTGATGGTTTGACTAATATTGATCAAGCCAGTGACTCTGCTGCTGTTTCGACAACCGAGGAGTCAACCAAGCGGTCAATTTTAAGACAACTTTCCAAGATCAAGCTTGCTAAAGCTGAAAGCGATATTGAAAGCCAACTGCGTAGCTTGCCTGGCTTGTCTGCAAATGATATTGACGATAGCGTGGCGGCTGCACAGAAGTTACTTAACAATTTAACAACTCCTCTTGGTTATAACCAGCGCATTGACCAAGCAGATAGTTTAACTGCAATTGATTCAGCGCGTAATGATGGTATTGCTGCCTTGAACAACTTACTGGTTGCAGCTAAAGCTAAAGGTGAGCGTAACAATTCCTTGGCTGATTCTATCAAGCAGATTAGACAAGAGCAAACTAATGCTGATAAACAAATTGACCAGACAAGCAATCTGACTGCTGAACAAAAGAAAGCATATCATGATCAAATAAGCAAGGTAGTTACTGACAGTATAGATACTTTAAACAAGGTCGATAGTTCTAAAATCGCTGAAACTGTAACTAACGCTAAAAACAGTATAGATAATATTGTTAGCGATGCCAAAGGTACGGCAAATAAGGAGGTAGAAGAAGCTAGAACAAATGCAACTCAAGATGTAGATACAGCTGTTAATGATGCAAAGGCTAAAATTGAAAGCATTGCTGATAGTCAACTTAGTCCTTCAAATAAAAAGTATTATGAAGACCAAATTGATCAAGATGCCCAGGCTGCAAAGGCAAAAATTGCTTCGGCTCAAAATGTTTCTGATATTACTTCGGCCAAACAAGAGGGTCAAAACAATATTCTTAAAGATTTAGGCGCTGCCCAAATTACAGCTACTAAAGCGCAAGCAATTAGTAAATTGCAACAGGCCAAAGCTAATGCTAAAGATGTTCTTGCAAATGCGCAAAAGAATGAACAGCTTGATCCGGCAACAGTACAAGCTAAACGAGATCAAATCGATGACGGTTATGATCAAGCAATCCAAGCTATTAATAATGACCATACAGTAACCGATATTAACACTGATGCGCAGAAGGGAATTGATGCTATTAATTCTGTTATTAATTCTCTTTCGCCTGATCTCGAGGCTCAGGCTTTAACGAAACAGCGTCAAGCTGCAATCGAAAAATTAAGAGATGCGCGCGATTCTGTAAATAGTCAGATTACTAATGATCCTAATTTGGGCGTAACCGAAAAGAATGACTACTATAACCAGATTACAAATGCCTTCAATCAAGCTCAAACTGCTATTCAAGGTGCAGGTAAAGATGATATAGATGCAGCATTAACTAAAGGCAAAAACGATTTAGCCAGCATTCAAACTGCAGCAAACTTGCAATCTGCAAAAGACCAAGCTTTAGCAGCCCTAATGGATGAGCGCAATAAAGTAAAAGAACAAATTGGCAATATGGACCAGATTACAAGTGCCAACAAAGCTGACTTGCGTGCCAAAGTAGATGCTACTTATGATATTGGTGTTACTGGTATCAATAATAAAAACACAACTACTAATGAGCAACTTAATGCTATCGTCCAGAATGGTAAGTCATTA
This sequence comes from Lactobacillus sp. VURO6/B1 (VP7), assembly GCF_058139575.1. NCBI lineage: Bacteria > Bacillati > Bacillota > Bacilli > Lactobacillales > Lactobacillaceae > Lactobacillus > Lactobacillus sp. VURO6/B1 (VP7). Next base: position 130,728 of record NZ_JBVOWJ010000004.1, read on the forward strand.
ATTGACAATGTGATTAGTGACATAAATGTTAATAAGATCCTTAATAAACAAAAGCTTGATGATTATGCTCAAAAAGCAATTGACCGAATCAATAATTCGTCAGATATCACTAACGATGCCAAGACAACAGCTATTAATAATATTACTTCTGCACGTGATAATGCAAAATCCGTAGTTGATTCTACAGCTGCAGTTTCTGATGCTAATACAGCTGAGAAAAATGGTGAATCTGCTATTGACGCTGCAGAAGCTGCAGGTAATGGTTTTAATACATCTAAAACTGATACAAAAAATAGTATTGCCAATGCTGCTACCAGTGCCAAGAATCGCTTAAATGACATTTATAGCAAATTGTCGGAAGACCAAAGAAATGAAGTAAAGAAACAATTTAATGATGCAATTAGTCAGCTTGAGTCAATCCCAACGGATGCAAATAGTAAAATTGACGCAGCCACAAATAAAGAACAACTAACTGGAATTTATCAAGATGCATTAAATAAAATTAATAACATTGAATCTGCTGCCAAGTTAGCTAGTGATAAAGTTGTTGCCACCGATTTGATTAAAAATACAGCATACGCGGCTCGAGCTAAACTACATGATTCACGAGACCAAAATGCAGTTTTTGCAGTGGCTGATTTAGGCATTAAAGATATTGGCGCGGCTAATGATAGCGCTACAGTTGAGAAAATCAAAAATAATACCTTACAGGGAATTAGTAACGTAGTTACTAATGCAAGTAAGAGTGATGCTGATGATATCCGTAACCAAAGAGATCAAGCAATTAAAGAACTTGATAAAGCTCTTGGGAAAGGCTCAACTGATACCGGTGTTCTACGAGAAATAAATGGTTTAAGTGATTTAACCTCTGATCAGCTGGGTAAGTTTAAACAACAAGCACAAGATGCTTATAATCATGCTGTTGCAAACGTCAGTGGCGCTCTATCTGAAAATATTGATACAGAAAAGAATACCGGTCTAAGCAATATTTACCAGGCTTTGGCTGATGCTAAACTGCAGGCGGCTAAAAATAAGGCAAAATCTGCTTTAGATGATAAAGCCCAAACTTCAATTGATGGTGATGCTAAAGATAAATCTACAATTGAGAGCGAGCGGGATAAGGCCAAAGAGAATATTGATAAAGCTCAAAATCAAGATGATGTCCAAAAAGCTCAAGATGAGGGTGATAAAGCGATTAAAGCAATTGTTGATACAGCAAATGATGAAAAAATCACTAATGCTAAGACTTCTGCTAAAAATGATTTTGATAATTCAACTAATAAATTACAACAGCAAATTGATCAAGACTTAGCTGATAAGAAATTAGGTCAAGACCAATATAATGATTTGAAGAATAAAATTGATCAAATTCGGCAGTCTGGTGAAACCAGAATTAATTCTGCTACCACTCAGGATCAATTATCTGATGTTAAAGGTCAGAATAATGCTGATTTGGATAAAGTTAATAATGAAATTGTCAAGGCAGAGTCAGTCAATAACGCGTTAACTAAATTGCAAGATGCAGTTAATAAGGCAAATGAAGCTGCAGATAAGATTGCCAAGGATAATCCTAATCTGGCGGATCAGATGAGAGAGCGTATTAAGTCAGAACGTGATAAAGCTGCCCAAAATGTTCAAGCTGCTCAAAACAATGCGACTGACGCCAATAGTGCAATGAATCAAGCAGCGCAAGCTGGTAATGATGCAATTACTGGCTTAACTCAGCGATTCGAAGAAAAGAACAAGCAAATTAATACTCTGAAAGAATATGCTGAAGCTACTAAGGCAAAATTGCCAAGTTCAGGACTTGATCCAAAGGAAATAAGCCAAAATGAAGCTGCAATAAGTGATGCAATGCAAAAAGCTGTTAGCGACTTATATGGTGCCGATGATAATGCAGACTTAGGTCAAGTTGAAAAAGCTGGTGAGGCCGCTATAGATCAAGCAGGTATTCCAGCCAATTTACTAAGTGAAAAGAATAAGCAAATTGCGGCTATTGATAAGTATGTCAAAGATAAGGGCAGTATTAGCCAAGTTGCCAGCGATTTAACTGATCAGCAAAAGGCTGACTTGCAAGATCAGCTTAATCAGTTAGTTCAAAAGACCAAGGATGAAATTAGTAAACTTGCTTTACCAAGTAGTCCGACAACAACAGATCTCGAAAATGCTAAACAAAAACTGCAAAACATTGAAAAGGGGCTCGATAGCGAAGGACACTCAATCAATTTAGGTGAAACTGGAATTGACCAGCTATACCAGACTGCCAAAGATAAAGAGAAAATATATCAAATTAAGCAAAATGCTATTAATAATCTTCTTGAGCAAAAAGCCGAAGCTGACAAAAAGCTTGAAGATTCTGGTTTAGTAAACTCTGATTTACAAAAGCAAAAGCAGAAGATTCAAGATATTTACGATCAAAGCAAGGCAAAGATTAACGCAGTTCCAACAACAGATAAGAATGGAAATGATCGTTCTACTGATGACATCAAAAAGGACGTTGATCAAATTGTCAACAATGCAACCCAAGGATATTCTGATAGCGATTCTGGCAGTCACGTTCCTGGATTTACTGATGTTGAAAAAGATACTGATCTTGCTGCTGTCAAAGCAAAGGCAGAGGATATTTTACAAAGAAAATATTCAACAACTCACAACATTATTGGATTATCCCAACTAACTGCCGCTCAAAAGAAAGCATTAAACCAGATAGTTGATAATCTCTATGCAACTGAAAAAGCAAGTATAGAACAACAAACTGATATCAACAAAATTCCGACTGCTGAAAATCAAATCGGTACTAAGCTAACTGATACTTATCAAAATACTTCTGACTGGTTCAAATATAATCAAGCAAATGCTTTAAATGGAGCTGGAAATGAAATAACAGGATTAGAAGCCGGATATAATGGGCTAACGGAAGAGCAAAAAGCTAATCCTGATTATCAAAGCAATATTCAAACTATACGTGAAGCAATTGCTGCCATTAAGCATTCAACTAATATCGACTCTACAACTCAATCGTATAGCAACGGAATCAATGCTTATAATGAACTGATGGGCAAAGAACGAGTTAATGATATGTTCAAAAAAGCAAAGGATACGCTTAATGATATAGATAGTCTACTTCCTCAAGATAGAGATCATTTCAAAAATAGACTTGATGGTATTCATGGAAGTGTCAATACTGTGCTTACTCAGGATGCTCATGCCGATGCATCGTATGAAAGTATTGCCAATCAGATAAACCACGATATTGATATGACAAGACAGGCAATTGATCAGTTAATGCAGCAAGCATTGTACACAGTTAAGAGTTCTGCTAATATGGATATTGAGACTGAATACAAAGGAGCCGTTGCCCAGAACCAGAAATACTTTGGTGATTCTGCATGGATTTATGCAACTAATAGTGAGCATGACAAGTATAAATATATATCTGGTAATTCTTACGATGAAGTTTCGAATAATAGAATAACTGGAATACGGGAAATTGCCAAAGCTGCTGTCTCAGATGCTGCTACTAATGCTAAGAAGAAAATTGATAATAATAGGGTAAAGCATGAAAACGGTGATAACTATACTGATGATGAAAAAGCCAAGATTAAGACTGAAATCGACCGTATTTTAGCTGATGCTCAGGAAAAGATTAATCAAAATAATACTTTAACTGATATTGACGGCAAGCGTGACGATGGTATTGAAGCAATTAATAAGGCTTCATCAGATTCAACTGTCATTGATAAAATTATTAAAGATAGTGCCAACAACAATAACAATGGCAATAGTACCGGAAGCAATGGCAATAATACCGGAGACAGTGGCAATAATAGCGGAAACAGTGGCAATGATAGCGGAAGCAATGGCAATAATACCGGAAACAGTGGCAATAATGCCGGAAGCAGTGGCAATAATGCCGGAAGCAATGGCAATGATAGCGGAAGCAATGGCAATAATAGCGGAAGCAATGGCAATAGTAGCGGAAACAGTGGCAATAATGCCGGAAGCAATGGCAATGATACCGGAAACAGTGGCAATGATAGCGGAAGCAACGGCAATAGTACCGGAAACAGTGGCAATGATAGCGGAAGCAACGGCAATAGTACCGGAAACAGTGGCAATGATAGCGGAAGCAATGGCAATAATACCGGAAACAGTGGCAATGATAGCGGAAGCAACGGCAATAGTACCGGAAACAGTGGCAATGATAGCGGAAGCAATGGCAATAATACCGGAAACAGTGGCAATAATGCCGGAAGCAATGGCAATAATGCCGGAAGCGATGGCAATGATAGCGGAAGCAATGGCAATAATACCGGAAGCAGTGGCAATAATGCCGGAAGCAGTGGCAATAATGCCGGAAGCGATGGCAATAATGCCGGAAACAGTGGCAATGATAGCGGAAGCAATGGCAATAATGATAATTCTAATAGCGGTGGTGACAATTCTAATTCCACTGATAACAGTAGCACTTCATCTAATCCTGCTAACCCTGTTAATCCAGCTGAGCAACCAACTACTGATAACGAAAACGGCACAAATGATGCGCCAAACGATTTAGGCGAAAATACTAATGTAACCTTAATGCATAATGCTTATCTATATGATAATTCTGGCAAACGTGCTAACAAAGTTACACTTGCTGCCGGTTCAATCCTCACTACTTATGGTACAGTTTCTATTGCAGGACGAGAATACTACGTACTAGTTGACACACATGATAACAATAAGAAGTACTACGTTGATGCTGCAAATGGCCAGGCCACTAAGCAAACAGTGGTTCATAATGCTTATATTTATAACCAACTAGGTAAGCGGGTTAAGAAGACTGGCGTTTACAAGAAGGGCCAACTGCTTAATACTTACGGTGGAATTGTAAAGATTCGCGGTAAGAAATACTTCATTATTGCAAAGAACCGCTTCGTCAAAGCAGGAAATGTTAAATTAGTAACTGCTTCAGGAGCAGCAGGCGAGGAAACCGCTACAGCAATTATTAATACTGCAGATCAACCTGTTGTAACTACTACTAAGAAACTAATGCATAATGCTTATCTATATGATGAAACTGGTAAACGTGCTAACAAGCTAATCATCAGCTTGGGTTCAGAAATTGAAACAGCTGGTAAGAAGACTATGGGCGGTAAAACCTACTATGTTTTAGCAGATGGTTTACTTATTGACAGTGGCAATATTGATGCCAAGAAATTAAAGCTGAAACATAATGCTTATATTTATAGCAAGTATGGTCATCGTTTAGGTAAAAAAGTTTTGCGGAAACATAAGGCTGTTAAGACTTATGGCAATCCTATTAAAATTGGTCATAAGAAATTCTATGTAATAGCAAATGGTAAATATATAAAGAAGGCAAACTTTTAATACACTTTGCTTAAATACAATATATTAAAATAAGTTGAAAGAAGCATCATAATTGATGCTTCTTTTTATATAGTATAATTTCAATTAAACATAACATAAAAATAATAAATGGTTTTATTAATTTTACCTAATAATTTAATTTTTTGTTATTTTAAATTAAAAAGCAGAATCTATATTTTGTATATAAAATGTAATAATAAAATAAAAACTAAAAACTAAATCTATACATCACTTTATAGTTATTTTTATTAAATAGCTAAAAATATCATAATTAAAGGAATAATTTAAGATATATTTGTTATTTATTTTTGAAAATGATAGATTTTTAAATAACAGTTATTTATACTTGCTTATAATATTAAACGTACTATATTGACAATTAATAACAATAGTTATAAAATTCAAAATGTATTTAAATTTTCAAGGAAGGATAACTTATGTTAGGTAAAAATAACTATGATGAGAGATTAAGAAAAATGGAATTGCAAGCAAAGCAAGACCGATTCTCAATTCGCAAATTGACAATCGGTGCTGCTTCTGTTTTGCTTGGTTTCACTTTTCTTGGTTTAGGCAGCCAGACAGTAAAGGCCGATACTGATACGCCTGCACAAAATTTAGAGCCTAAAGCTGAAGCCAAGTCAAACAAATCTGATTTGAAGACAACTGTGACAGATAATAAAGAAGAAACTACACTTAAATCTAATAAAGTTGATAATCAAACTGAGAGGACAAAAAAAGAACCAAAATTATTTACTTTTTCCGGTTTAACTTCATTTTTGAAGAGTAATGATCAGGCCTCAAAAAATGTAACCAAAACGGAAACTGCAAAAGATCAGGAAAAGAAAGATGTTAAAGATGCTGGTCAAGCCAATTCTGTTAAACAACCGGAAATTGATGCAAATGGTTCAAGCGTGACAGCACCAGAAAAAAATGACTCAATTGGTAAAGATACTGTCTCTAATATTACGGCTGGAAATAATGTTTCAAGTGATAGTAAGTTGCCAGAAGATTCACAGAGTAACGTTGATAAACCTGATAATGATGCCAGTTCTGAGGGTGGACAAAATGGTGATATAGATGAAACTGCGGTTGCAAATGATAAAATTCCAATAGTAAAAGATGCTGGTGATGGAATATCATATCAAGTAAGTAGCTGGCAAGATTTCAAAAACGCACTAAATAATCAAAAAATTACTGAAATTGTTTTAATGAATAACGTTATTGCACCTTCAGGTCTTTTGAACACTACATTTAGCGTTCCTGGACGTGATTTATTAATTAGGTCCGACACTAATAACAAGTATACTCTGGATTTTGATGGAAATGCGCCTATACAAACGTCTGGAACAAACGCAAATGTTACTTTTCAAAATATAAATATCAAGAGTAACGACTTTTACGGTGTTTGGGATACACTATATGTAAGTGGTTCTTTTCATACTAATATAGTTTTTAACAATTGCACTTTTAGAGGTACACAATTAATATATTCTGGTGATAATACCCATATTTACTTTACGGGTAATAATGATTGTCGTAATATTAAGACATCAAACGCATATAATAATCAGCAACAGCTGTTTGAATTTAGAAACACAAAAAATAATAGTATTGATTTTCTGGATGGCGAATTTACTGGTTCAACATATGGCGGAACCATAATTGAGATGAAAAGTAATGGTAACACTCTTAAAATTCATAGAGGCGCTACAGTAAATCTTATTCCTGTTCAAACTTATGATGGTAACGATGACGACGGTGAATATGGCTTTCCATACAGTGCGATTTATATGGAAGGCGCAGGAACTATACAGGTCGCTGGTGTCCTAAATATTAACATTGGTGATAACACAGTCATGCCTTATAAAGGCACGAGGAATGGTGCCAGAGCAAGAGCGGTATATTTGAAAGATGCTAGTTCAACTTTTAACGTTATGCAAAATGGTCAAGTTAACATAAAAACTAATGGTAATATCAGTGATAGAGATACCAATAATTTATTTTTTGACAACGGCAATTTGACTATTAATCCCAATGGTGAAATGAACATCGTGGGAAATAATATGGGTGATTATTCAGGTACCTTGGTTTATGTCACGGGGACAGCTGACGTTGAGAACGGCAGCTTTAATATTCGCTTGGGAGACATTGCTGGTACTGGAAACATTACTTTACTCGATGTCTCTGGAGGCACATTCAAAGTTAATAATCCGACATCATTTGTTTTGGATGCCCACAATAACATAAATCCTAATACAAGCGTTATCGGTAATAACAAAATCACGATTACCAATGTGCGCCAACAACTACAAAACAGTACGGGTAAAGCTTTTACGTTACCACCATTCCATGTTTTGCAAATGCAGAAAACTGATACTGGCATTAATGTAAACACGATTGAAATGCTGGATGGTAACAAAACATTATCCCAAGAGCAGTTAGATGAGATTAAAAATGACCCTGAAATAAAAAACATTGTCAATGACAAGAGCTTTGTTTCATTCTTAACTGCCGCTGAAGCCGCCGTTAAAAATCCAGGAACTAATACATTAGATAATATTGTTAAAAATGCTTTAGAGAGTGCTTTGAGTAGTAAAGATACTAGTAGCTACAATAATATAGCTTTTGTTCCCGCTAACCCAAGCGGCTTCCTGGATATCGATGAGGATGGCTTGCAAGTTATCAAAAATGAAGATGGCTCTAGAACTATCACAGGAAAGGTATCAAATTACAGTGAAGAGGTAGATGGCCCAAGTAATGACAATGCCTTTTATAAGTATTTTCCGAAAGGTACTAAAGGGTATGTCATTGTTAAATATATTTGTAGCAATCCAAATTATGATAAACAAATTCTCCAAAATGAAAATTTGAAACCATATGCAAATACTACCGATACCTATCGTGGAAGTATTGAGGATAATATTAGCAAATTGCCCAATGTATTTTCCTCTGAAATCAATCCAGACGGTACTTTTTCAGTAACAATACCGGCTGATGTTACCTTAAACATGAATAAGGGTGATAAAGTTGAAATAATCCCAGACGCCAATTTTGTTGAGTACAGCCCAACACTTATTGATGCAGGTGCTCGTCCGGTGCAAAAGAGCTTAGATATTCTTACTTTATCAGAAGCTCAAGACGATGCTGCTGCTACGATTAGAAATGCGGTAAAAGATGGCGAAAGCAAGAAGCCAACTAATTTAAAAGAAAGTCAATCAAAGACTTTTGAAGATGAACTGGCTAAAGCATTGGCAATGGCAGATTCAGTCACTGAAACTAATAAAGACACAACAGTTTATGGTGCAGATACCATTGCCGAAGTCAATAGACGTAAAGAAACGGCTCTTGACCTTGTAAAAAAAGCCTTGCAAATTGCTAATGAAGAGTCAGATGAGCAAAATAAATTAGCTGCAGCTAAAGAAGCTGCTAAACAAGCACTTGATAATGAGCTCAATGGTAATGGCACTTCCGGGATGCCGGGTGTAGTTAACCAAATCGCCGATTTAACAAATAGTGGTTTAACTCAGGACAACGTTAAGATATATCAAGATCAAGCTCAAAAGGCATACGACGCTGCTAAGAAAGCTATTGATGACTGTGAAAGTTTTGATGAAATCACTAAAGCGCAAGGTAATGGTGTAGCAAACATTGATCAGGCTTTAACAGATGCTAAGGCGCAACAAGTTATTGATAAGGCTGCAAGTGATTTAAAGACAGCTAAAGAAAATGCTTTGAAAGAATTAGGAGCTGAACAAGCAAACGTTGAAGATTTCATTGCTAATTTAAAAAATATCAGTACTGATGCTAAGGCTGCATTAAATAAGGAAGTTGAGGATTATTATCAAGATGCTGCTGCCAAAGTTAATAACCCGACGCCAGCAAGTCTTGTACAGGTAGACATTGAGAAGAACATTGGGATTAGAAATATTGACAGCGTTTGGAACAAAGCTACGGCATTTGATAAGGAAATTGTTTCTGACCAGAAAAAACTTGATGATTACGCCCAAGCTGCAGCAGACCGCATCAATAAGACGGACATGTCTGATGAAGACAAGCAAAAAGCGGTAAACGATATTAACAAGGCTCGTGATGATGCCAAGATAAATGTGGGCAAACAATTAACGGCTGAAAATGCAGATAAGGCTGCAGATGATGGCGAAGACGCGATAAAAGCAGTTGAAGACGCCGCCAATGCAGCCAACATTGAAGCTATTAAGACTTCTAACACTGCTAACCTTAACGCTGCTGCTGATAGCGCAATTGACCGTGTGAATAAAGCTTATAATGGTTTGACAGAAGCAGGTCAGCAGGAAAAAGCTGATGCCGATAAAGCGGCTGCAATTACAGCTATAAATCAGGTTAAAGAAGCAGCCACCGAAACAATTAACTCTGCTACAACCAAAGATGCAATCATTAATGCCTTTAATACTGCTAAAGACAAGTTTGACAACGCGGCAACCACAGCTGAAGTTGCTTTTGCCAAAATAGCAGCTGTTGATGCTGTCAAGAAAGAAGCTGACAGTGTCAAGCCGAATTTAAGTGCAGCTGATCAACAGAAAGTTGATGGTATCGTTGCAACAGCTAATAACGATTTCCAAAAAGCAACTACAGTCGACAAGGTCAACAGCATTAAAGATCAGGCAATTAAAGATATCAATAATGTTAAAACTACTGCTGATGTAGTTAAGCAAGCCGAAATCAAGGCTAACAAGGATACTCAGGCAGCTAATATTGATGCGGCAGCCACTGCAGCTAAAAAGCGTGTAAGTGATGCTTACCAGAAACTGTCAACGGATAATCAAACTAGTTGCCAACAATCGTTACAGAAAGCTTTAGATGATATAGACCAAGCTGCTAAAACTGCTAAAAACAATATTCAGAGTGCCCAAAATGTGGCAGATATTATAGCTGCAGCTGGAACAGGCACACAGGCAATCGCTGCTATTGAAACAAAAGCAGAAGTAACATTTGCGCAAGCCGATGCAAAAGAGGCAATTGCAAATGAAGCTGCTAAGGTTAAGCCTAGCTTAAGCACAGCTGATCAACAAACAGTTGATAGCATTGTTACTACAGCTAATGGCAAGATAGACGCTGCTACTGATGTTTCAACTATTAATAGTATCAAAAATCAGGCAATCCAGGATATAGACCAGGTCAAAACTACAGCCGATTCAAGTGCAAAGGAAAAAGTTGATAAAGCAAAAGAGCTGAATAAGACTAGTATTGATGGAGCAGCTCAAGCAGCGATTGCGCGGGTGGATGCTGCTTACAACAGCTTAACAACTGCTGAAAAGGCAGCCAATAAGGGCACACATGACCAAGCTGTTGCAGATATTAAGAATGCCCAAACTGCAGCTGAAGCAAAGATTGCAGCCGCAACTACTGAAACTGAAGTTGCTGCCGCAGCCAGTGAAGGTACAACAAACATTAATAAGCTGGCAGATGCAGCTGAATTAACCTTTGTCAAGATCACTGCTAACGACGCAGTACAAGCTGAAGCGGCAAAAGTAAAACCTAATCTCGAAGAAACAGCTGATCAAAATAAAGTAGATGAAATTGTTAGTCAAGCACAAGATGACATTGGTGCTGCTGAGAACGTTGATAACGTAAACAGAATAAAAGAGAATGCAATCAAGGCAATTGACAACGTCAAGAGTAATGCAGAACAAACAATTCAAAAGGCACAAGAATCAAGCAAGGCAAGTGTTGATGCCCAAGCAGATGCCGCTAAGAAGCGGGTCAAAGAAGCTTATAATCAGCTCACTTCTGACGAGCAAAAGACAACGGCAGTCCAAACCGCTTATAACGCAGCTAATAATGCCATTGATAAAGCTAAGACTGTAGCAGAGAATGCAATAGCTGCTGCGCAAACTAATTCAGAAATTACAACAGCTGTTGATAATGCTAATAAAGCCTTTACACAAGCTGCATCTGATGCCGAATTGACCTTTACCAAGGTAGCTGCGATAGATGCAGTTCAAGGCGAAGCGGATAATGTCAAGCAAGGCTTAAAGCAAACAGTTGATCTTAATAAAGTAGACAGTATAGTAACCCAGGCTCAAACTGATTTGAACAGTGCTGATAGTGTTACTAAAGTTGGCTTCATTAAAGACCAGGCAATTAAAGATATTGCTAACGTGAAAGCTACAGCTGATGCAGCAATTAACAATTCCCAAACAGTTAATAAAGCTAATATTGATAAAGCTGCAGCTGATGCAACTCAACGCGTTCAGAATGCTTATAACGAGTTAGGTGCAGCTGAAAAAGAGCAGTCTAAGTCAGAATATAATAAAGCTTTCAGCGATATTAATGAGGCAAAGAATACTGCGGATGCGGCAATTCAAGCTGCAAAGACAGTAGATGATGCTACCAGTGCCGCTACAACAGGAATTTCTGCAGTTAATGATATTGCTAGCAAAGCTGAACTATCATTTGCAAAATTAGGAGCTAAAGCTGCAGTTAAAGCAGCAGCAGATGCAGTCACTAACGGTCTTGATAATGAAAACAAGCAAAAGGTACAAGAGATAGTAACTACAGCAAATTCTAACATTGACAATGCTACTACTATAACTGACGTGGTTAGATTTAGGGACCAGGCTATCAATGATATTAATGGTGTCAAAGCTGTGGCAGACGCTGTTCAAAAAGCACAACTAAACGAAAACAAGAAAAACAACACCGCTAATGTTAATGAAGCTGCTGATGCTGCTAGAAAACGTGTCGATGATGCATATAGCAAGTTGAATGATTCTCAAAAGAATGCTAATTATCAGACTTACCAAAATGCCCATGATGCGATTGACAATGCTGCAACTAGTGCGAATAACCAAATTGCACAAACTGATTCAGGTGACCAAATACCAGGGATAGTTAAAGATGCCAAAGCTCAGTTTGACAATGCAGCCACAAAAGCGGAAATAGCTTTTGCTAAGGTAACAGCTGTTGCAGATATTTCGAATGAAGCTAATAAGGTTAAACAAGACCTAAAGGCTGATTCTGATAAAAATCGGGTTGACAATATTGCTACCACTGCTACTACCAGTATTAATAGCACTAATACTGATACTGTAGCTAAAGTAACCAGTATTAGGGATCAGGCTATTAAAGATATCGACGCTGTTAGAGCTGAAGCCAATGGTGGTGAACAAGCCAGTCTGGAAGAAACTAAGAATAATCGGACTGGTGATGTTAACAAGGCAGCAGCAAACGCTAAAACCCGTGTTGAAACGGCTTACGCTCAGCTGACACCGGCTGAGCAAGATGCAACAAAGCAGGCTTATAATGATGCTCTTGCTGCTATTGAAAATACGCGCCTTAAAGCAAATAGCGATATTGCCAGTGCTGAAACTAAGGATGCGGTAAGCGATATAGCAGCAACAGCTGAGCAGGAACTTGATCAAGAAGCAACAAAAGCAGAGGTAGCATTTGCCAAAACAGCAGCTAAAGACGCGATTCAGACCGAGGAAAAGAGTGCTATTGCCGATCTGAAAGGTCAAGACGATAAGACTTCTGTGCAGAACATCGCTAACAATGCTATTACAGAAATTGACCAAAATTCAACAGATACTGTTGCCAAAGTAAACAGCATTAAAGACAGCGCAATTAGTGCTATTAAGGCTGTTAAAAATACAGCAAATGCAGTAGATAAAGCTATTGTTGACGAAGCTCGCAAAGACAGCTCTGAGAATATTAATGAAGCAGCTGAAACAGCTAAGAAGAGAGTTGAAGCAGCATATAGTAAGCTGACGGAAACTGAACAAACAGTTGCCAAACAGGCTCATGATGATGCCCTTAACGCAATTGCAAGTGCCCAAAAAACTGCTAACGATGCAATTTCTTCATTAAATTCAAAAGCAGAAATTACTCAGGCAGCAACTGAGGGTATTAATAAGGTTAATGCAGCAGCAACCGAAGCAGAAGTAGCCTTCGCCAAGGTAGCAGCTAAAGATGCAGTTCATGAAAAAGCGAAATCTATCATAGATCAGTTGAATAAAACTGATGATAAGAAGCAAGTACAAGCAATTTCAGATCAAGCAGATAAAGATATTGACGGAGTTGCAACAGATACTGTAGATAAGGTAAACAGCATTAGAGATAAAGCGATCAGCGATATAGGTAATGTAAAAGCAACTGCGGATGACAATGAACAGAAAGAACTGGAGAAAACAAAGGAAAATAATAAGACCAGTGTTGATGATTTAGTTACAGCTGCTAAAAAACGTGTTCAAGATGCTTATGACAAACTTGGAAAAGACGAAAAAGTTTTGGCTGCAAGTGATTACAGTAAAGCCATGGATGCCATCACTCAAGCCCAAGCAACAGCAAATGATGCGATTAGTGCGGCTGCAAATGCTGATGCAATTGTTAAAGCGGTAAGTACTGCATCTGCTGCCCTTGATACGGCTGCTACAACAGCTGAAGTAGCATTTGCCAGAGTGACAGCTAAGACTGCAATCCAAGCTGAGGCTGATAAGGTCAAAAAAGGTTTGAAGCAGGAAGTTGACCAAACAAAAGTCGATAACGTAGTGTTACGAGCAGAAAATGATCTTGCTGCAGCCGTAAGCGTAGATAATGTAAATACTATTGCAGCTCAAGCTATTAAAGACATTGACGCCGTTAAAGAGACTGCTGAAGAAAATGAGCAAAAGGATTTTGCTAAAGTTAAGGATGATACTAAAGAGAGTATTGATCAAGCTGCCGCAGCTGCAAAGCAAAGAATTAATGACGCATATAATAGTCTTAGTGCAAATGGACAGTCAGCAACCAAGACGGAGTATGACAAGGCAATTCAAGCTATTACCGGTGCCCAAGCTGCAGCTAAAGATGCTATAGAAAAAGCAACGGATAAGGATGCCGTAAGTAAGGCTGCAGGAGATGCCGATCAGGCTTTCACAAAGGCCGAAACAGACGCTAAATTAGCATTTGCTAAAGCAGCTGCTAAAGAGGCGGTTCAAAATGAGGCAAATACTGTTAAGGGTAGTTTAAGTAAAGATACTGATAAGAAAAAAGTAGATGCAATTTCAGATCAAGCTGACACAGCTATTGATGCTGCTGCCGATATAACAACTGTTAATAAATTAAGAGATAAAGCAATTAGCGACATCGATGCTGTTAAAGCGACTGCCATTGCTGTTGACCAGGCAACCGTGGATCAAGCTAAGATTAATGGCAAGTCCAATGTTAACGGTGCTGCTGCAGATGCTAAAAAACGTGTGGAAAATGCTTATAATAATCTTAATTCTGACCAAAAGAATGATAATTATCAAGCATATCAAAATGCTCTTACTGCAATTGACAACGCTGCAGATGCAGCAAATATCCAAATTGGTCAAGCCCAAACTGCTGACGAAGTTAATGGGTTAGTAGATAATGCTAAGACCAAGTTTAATGATATTGCAACCAAAGCTGAAGTAGCCTTTGCTAAAGTTATAGCTAAAGCTGCTGTTCAAAAGGAAGCAACAAAGATTAAGAATGATCTGAAGTCTCAAGCTGATAAAAGCAAGGTTGATGGTATTGTTATCCAAGCTAATATCCAGTTTAACGATAACGCTATAGACACAGTGCAAAAAGTAAACAGCATTAGAGATAAAGCGATTGATGATATTGATGCTGTTAAAGACGCGGCTAATGGTAATGAACAGGCAAGCCTAGAGGAAACTAAAAATAATCAAAAGGGTAATCTTAACAAAGCGGCAGACGCAGCTAAGGCTCGAGTAGAAAAAGCTTATGGGGATCTAGAAAAAGATCAACAACAAAAAACTAA
Organism: Lactobacillus sp. VURO6/B1 (VP7); assembly: GCF_058139575.1. Lineage (NCBI taxonomy): Bacteria > Bacillati > Bacillota > Bacilli > Lactobacillales > Lactobacillaceae > Lactobacillus > Lactobacillus sp. VURO6/B1 (VP7). The sequence goes on from NZ_JBVOWJ010000004.1 coordinate 145,864, forward strand.
GCAGGCTCACGATGACGCAATTACTGCAATTGACAATGCACTTCAAAAAGCAATTGCCGATATTCAAAATGCTGAAACTAAAGATGCTGCGGTAGCCATAGCAGCAACAGCAGAGCAAAAATTTGATCAGGAAGCAACAAAAGCAGAGGTAGCCTTCGCAAAAGTGGCAGCTAAAGATGCAGTTCACAAGGAAGCCGCTAATGCCCAAAGTCAGTTAAAGAACACTGCTGATAAACAAAAAGTTCAAAACATTTCTGATCAAGCAGATACCGCTTTTGATACTGCTGCAACAGATACGGTTGACAAAGTAAACAGCATCAAAGAAAACGCCATTAGCGCCATTAATGCTGTTAAAAATACAGTATCAGCAGTAGACAAGGCTTTGCTAGATCAAGCGCGCCAAGACAGCACTCAGAATATCACTAATGCCGCAGAAGCAGCTAAGAAGCAAGTTGATGATGCTTATGAAAAACTAAGTTCAAGCCAAAGGGCAGCAACAAAACTGGATCATGATAATGCAATTACTGCAATTGAAAATGCCAAAACTGCAGCCATTGATGCAGTCAATGCAGCAACAAGCAAAGATGCTATCACTTCAGCAGCTATTGAGGGAGTTAACAAGATTAACGCAGCAGCAACTACTGCAGAGGTAGCTTTTGCAAAAACAGCTGCTAAAGATGCGGTTCAGGCTGAAGCTGCAAATGTGATTAAGAATCTGAAAGATGAAAAGGATCAGGAAACAGTTCAGAATATCGCTGACGCCGCAGTGACAAACATTGACAAAGCTTCAACTGATACAGTGCAAAAGGTCAATGACATCAGAGATCAAGCCATCAATGATATTAATAAGGTGAAGAATACCGCTGATACCGCTGAACAAGCTAAGTTAGAAGAAGCTAAGGATAACAGTCAGGCAAATGTTGATGAAGCTGCTGCAGCCGCTAAAAAACGGGTTGAAGATGCATATAATAAGCTCAATTCGCAGCAACAAACCAAAACTAAAGCAGATTATGATGCAGCTATTACTGCAATTAAAAATGCACAAAAAGCAGCAAATGACGCCATTAGTCAAGCAAAAGACAAGAGTGCTGTAGCTGAAGCTGTTTCAACTGCAAATACTGCCTTTGATAAAGCAGCCACTCAGGCTGAACTAGCTTTTGCACGGGTAGTTGCTAAAGACGATGTTAGAAACGAAGCAGATAAGATCAAAAATGGCTTGAGCCTTGAAAGTGATAAAAATAGAGTAGAAGGCATTGTCAACGAAGCTAATACGCAGTTAAATAATGCTGATACAGTGCAAAAGATCAATGATATTAGAGATAAAGCCATCAGTGACATTGATACTGTTAAGACAAACGCAGATAAGGCAGCTGCAACTGAGCTTGATAATGACAAGAAAGCTGCAATTGATGCTTTAACTAACAAACAAACTGAAGTTAAAAATGGCATCGATTCCTTGAAAAACATCAGTGCTGAAAACAAGGCTGCTCTAAAAGATAAAGTAGATCGCTATTACCAAGATGCAGTTAATAAGATCAAAGACGCAGGTACAACTACTTCTGACCAAGTTAACGGTGCTAAACAAGAAGGCATCGATAACATGGGCAAAGTTCTTGATGATGCAAAGTCCTTAGACACAGCTATTGCAAATGATCAAAAGAAATTAGATGATCATGCTTCTGCAGCAATTGACAAGATTAATAAGTCTGATTTATCTGACGCTGACAAAGGAAAGGCTATTGAATCAATCAATAAAGCTCGTGATGATGCTAAAGAGACTGTTGCTTCACAGCCAACTGTTGAAAAGGCAGACGCAGCTGAAAAAGTTGGAGAGAGTGTAATTGATACAGCTGAAAAAACGGCTACAGATACAGATTTAGGAAATTCTAAACTTACCGAAAAGACTAAAGTCGAGGCTGCGGCAGATAATGCTAAGAAACAACTTGATGATGACTATAATAAACTGACTCTTGATGAGCAGAAGGAAGTTAAAGATAAGTATGACAAAGCTAAAGCAGATATTGATCAGGCTAAAGCTAATGCCGAAAAAGCAATAGATTCAGCAACTTCCAAGCAAGATGTCAACAATGCTTCTGATAAAGCTAAGACTGACATTGACAAAACCAAGAACGATGCCGAACTAGCCTTTGCTCAAGCTGCAGCTAAGGACGCAGTTAAAGCAGTTGCTGATGATATCAAGAGTGGCTTAAATAAACAAGACGACAAAGACAAGGTTGACTCTCTTGTTGCTCAAGCTAATAAAGATATTGACGCTGCAACTACAATTGATTCTGTGAATAGCACTCGTGACCAAGCAATTACTGCAATTAAGGGTGTTAAGAATTCTGCTGACCAGTCAGATAAAGATAACTTAGCTACTATCAAGTCAACTAACAAAACAAATGTTGACCAGGCGGCAACTAAGGCTAAAAACAGGGTTGAAGAAGCTTATAACAAGCTTAATGACACTCAAAAGGCAACTACTAAAGCTGATTATGACAAGGCTTTAACCGCTATTGAGGATGCTAAGAAAGCAGCTGAAACTAAGATAGACAGTGCTACTAATGCTGACGCGGTTGCAGCAGCAGTTGACAATGCTTCAAGACAATTTGATTCTGCAGCGACAACAGCTGAATTGGCTTTTAGCAGAGTGGCTGCCAAAGATGAAGTCAAAAAAGTAGCTTCTACTGCTAAACCAAGCTTGAGTAAAGATAATCAGGATCGGGTAGATGAGATAGCAAAACAGGCAAGTGTTGATATTGATTCAGCTGAAACTGTTGCCAATGTTGCTAGAATTAAGCAAACCGCTATTGATAAAATTAATGCCTTAAAAGGTAATGATGAAAAAGACTTAGCTCAAGCTATCTCAAATGCCAAAGCAGAATTGAGCAAAAAGCATGATGATGCAGTAGGAAGACTAAAAGATAAGTTTGGCAAAGATGCAGATACCACTGAAGTAGATAAAGCATTCAACTCGAACAAGGACATCACTGGTACATCGGTTGATGAAGTTAAAGAACACGAATTGGCAGCCGAAAGGGAATTGGCTAAAGGCGAAGTTCAAGACACTGGCACTAATGCTAAGAAGAAAATTGACGATTTAAAGCACAAAGATGGTACTGACTATACTCAAGCTGAAAAAGATGCTATCAAGAACCAAATTGATAAAGATATTCATGAAGCTATTGATAAAAATGGTACTATTGATCAAGCAAGCGATTCAGCAGGTGTTGACAAAGCACGTAAAGATGCAATCGACAAGATAAATGGTGAAACAGTTCCTGACAGTCAGGAAGTTAACAACATCATAAATCAAGATAAAGACGTTCTCAGTCAAAGACTAGCCCAAGCTCGTGAAGCTGCTTCAAAATATTTGAAAGATAAGTTTACTCTTGACACTGATGATAGTACCATTCAGCAAAGTTATGAAGCTGCGCTAGCAAAACTTAAAGCAAATCCTACAGACTTAAGAACTGAACTTGAAGGTGAAAAGCTAATTGCCCAGGGTGCATTAGCTGATGCACAAAAGGCTGCCAATAAGCTTGTTGATGGTAATTCTGATTATGATTCTGCTGCTAAAAAGCAAATCAAAGAGCATATTGTGAAGGATTATAATGAATTTGTGAACAGTATTAATTCATGCTCGTCAGTCAGCGAAGTAATCTCTGTGCAACGTAATCTTGGTATTGATCAATTAAAACGTGACTCTACAGAGTCAAATGTTAATGTTACCAATATTATAGAAAGCGATGGTAACGGACAGCAAGCTCAACCGATAGTACCTGCTCAACCTGATAAGACTGATGATAAAGATAAAGAATCTGATAAGAATGAAGACTCCGAAAGAGTAATTTTAATGCATAATGCATACCTATACAATAGTAAAGGTAAACGCGCAAATGGCATTACTTTGGGAGCCGGATCAATTCTTGATACTTACGGTATTGAAACAATTAATGGTGCACAATATTATGTTTTAGTTGACAAGGGTGCTGATAATAAGAAGTACTATGTTGCAATTGGCAATGTTAAGAGTACAGCTAAAAAATTGAAGCATAATGCTTACATTTATAACCAATACGGCAAGCGGGTTAAGAAGTCAGGTAAACTAAAGTCAGGCAAGGTCATTGCTACCTACGGCAATAGCGTTAAGATTCGCGGTAAGAAATACTTCATCATTGCCAAGAATCGTTATGTCAAAGCGGCAAATATTTCAGGTCAAAATGTACCTTTAAAGACAGCAACGGCTAATCAAACTGCTGCTGTTGAAGCAGGAGACCAGTCTCATATCATCATTAATAAAAAGATAATGCACAATGCATATCTTTATGATCAAAATGGTATTCGTGCAAATGGCTTAGTAATAAATGCTGGTTCAAATGTTGACGTAGTATCGCAAAAAGTTGTCAACAAGAAGCTATATTATGTTCTTGAAGACGGGTTGTATATAGCTGCAGGAAATATCGATGCCAAGAAACTGAAATTGAAGCATAATGCATATATATACAGTAAATATGGCAATCGCAAAGGTAAGAAAGTACTGAAGAAACGTAAATCAATTAAGACTTACGGTAATCCAGTAAAGATAAAGGGCAAGAAGTACTACACTATGACAACAAGCAAATTTGTTAAGAAAGCAAATGTTAAAGGGTAGTTTAACTTCCTGATAACAAGAGAAGTGACACAACTGTAAAAAACAATTATGTCACTTTTTCTTTTGCGAAATATTTTGTGACTTATTAATATATAACACCTTAAAACCACAACCCACTATTTCGGATAGTTTTTTAATACTAAAAAATTAGTTGAAAAAAAACTTAAAAATCAAAATTAAATAAATTTATCAAAAATAAATACTTATGTCTATCTATTTATGAAAACTATTTTTAATTTGTTTTAGTTATAAAGGGATTAAATAGATATAACTAATGTAATACTACTTATATTAAAATAACTAGTATTTATAATTTAATATTAATAAATATAATATATTTACAACTAATAATGATTCTTATACAATATAGGTGTGCTTAAATAATGAGGAAGGACTAATAATGCTAAGTAAAAATAACTATAATGCGAAATTAAGAAAAATAGAATTGCAAGCAAAGCAGGATCATTTTTTAATTCGCAAATTAACAATTGGAGCGACTTCTGTTCTACTGGGATTCACTCTTTTCGGAGCTGGCAGTCAAACAGTTAAAGCTGATACTGAATCGACTGCACAGCATGCTATTGATAAAACAGAAACAGTTTCAGGTAATTCTACTGCTAATGATAATGTAATCACACTTGGTTTTAAAAAAAATACTGAGACTGATGGTGACAAAAAAGGTGCCACAAACACTTGCGCTGTCCCAAAGTCTGTATCTAATAATACTGCTTCAGATGTTCAAGCAAACGCTGCTAAAAAAGCTGATACTGATCAGGATGCAAAAAACGATCTTACTAAAGATCATTTGAAAAAAGATGGATCCGATCAAAGTGATATTGAATCAGTGCGAAATAATAGAAAATCTGATATAAAATCTACAATTGAAACTGCGCAAATTCGAGTAAATAAAGCATATGGTTCTTCTTCAAAAGATCAAGACGACTTGGACACTAAAAATGATTATTTGGCTCAGATTGATAAAATTGATACTGATGTGATAGCTAAACTCAATGCAGGAAAAAATGTCGAAGAAATAGATTCAACAGCAGAAACTGCTATTAGGGACATTTTAAATCTTGCAGCGGCTGCAGAACTGCATTTTGCCAAAAAGACAACTATTGATGCTATTACAAGCAAAGCAAACGTTGACGAACAAGCTAATAATGCTAAAAAAAGTGTTATTAAGGCCAACGATAAAATTTATGAGAATCTTGTTGATGAAGAGAAAAAGCAAGCTGATACAGATTTTACCACTGCTGACTCCATTCAAAAAATATATTTAATAACAGATAAAACAATAAAAAATATTTTTGCTGTCAAATCAGATGCTGACCAAGCGGAGTTGAACAAGTATAATGTACTTGAACCAGATGAAATTGCAGCACTAATTGAAGATTTAACTGACACTCAAACCTTGGTTAATGAGCTGATTGACAATTTACCAAATATTAGTGCTGAAAGAAAGAGTTCTCTAAAAGATAAGGTTAACCTTTATTATCAGACTGCTATCAATAATATAGAAAAAGCTGGTGATTTAGACTTAGCTGATACGGAAAAAAGTAATGGCACTATTAATATAAATACGGTATATTCAGAAGCTTTGAATTTAAATAAAAAAATTGGATTAGATCAAAAGAATCTTGATGAATATGCACAAAAAGCAACTGAAAATATCAATAATTCTAATTTATCAGAAGATGATAAAGAAAAAGCAATAGAGGCAATCGGTCAGGCTCGTGATGATGCCAAAAATACAGTTGGACAGCAACCTACTGTTGAGAGGGCAGATGCGGCTGAAAAAGCTGGAAAAGCTATTATTGATGCGATTGAAAAAGCAGCTTATTTAACTGATCTTGAAAGGGCTAAACTTATTGAAAAAATAAGAGTTGAAAATGCAGCCGAGAATGCCAAGAATAAAGTTCAAGATGAATATAATAACCTGGATCAAAATGGTAAAGATAAAGAAAAAGGCAAACTTGAAAAAGCACTAGACACTATTGAAAAAGCTAAAAATGATGCTGAAGCAGCAATTTCAAGTGCTACAGATAAAAATGATGTAAGCACCATATCTAAAACTGGCATTGATAAAATTAATGGTGTAACAGATGATACTTCACTAGAATTTGCCAAAGAGTCAGCAAAAGAAACTGTTCAACAAATAAGTGATATTGTTAAGCAAAATTTAAAAGACCCGAATGATCAGAATGCTGTTGATAAAATTAATAAGGATGCTGCAACAAGCATTGACGGAGCTAAAAGCGTCCCAGACGTGACCAAAATTCGGGATGAAGCTATTCAGAAAATAAAACAAATCAAAAATGCAACAGACGATAAAGAAAATAATGACTTGTCTAATGCTAAAAGCAGCAGCAGGAATGCAGTTGATGTAGATGCAACTGCAGCGCTTGACCGCGTCAATAAAGCTTATGAAAAATTAACCGAAGCTGAAAGAACTGCTAAAAAAAATGAGTACGATACTGCTATTAAAGCTATCACTGATGCCAAGAGTGCTGCCAAAGATAAGATTGATAGTGCTCCAAATGTTGATGCTATTAATGCCGCAGTAAGTAAGGCACAACAAGAGTTCAATACAATTGCTACTAATGCCGAGGTCTCTTTCGCAAAACTGGCAGGTAAAGATAAGATTCAAGATGCTGCTGCACAGGCAAATAAAGTCTTAAGTCCTAAGGGACAAGCTGCCGTTAAAGATATTGTAACTCAAGCTAATAGTGATATTGAAGATGCAAAAACTGTTGCAAAAATTGAAAAAATTACTGAAGCTGCAATTAATAAGATAAAAGCACTTCAGGATAGTGAAAAGACAGACTTAGAAAATGCTATTAAGTATGCAAATGATGAGTTTGAGAAAAAATACAAAGAAGCTATTGCCAGACTAAAGAAGGAATTTAGTGATAGCGCCCAGACCACTGAAGTTGATAATGTATTTAATAAATATAAAGGAATTACTGGTAGTACGGTTGCAGAGGTTAACGCAAAAGAAATAGCAGCTGAAAGAGAATTGGCTAAAGGCGAGGTTCGTGATACCGCTACAAACGCAGAAGCAAGAGTTGATAATCTAAAACATAAGGATGGTACTGTATATACCGATAATGAAAAGAAAGCTTTAAAGAAACAGATTCAAAAAGATGTGCTTGAAGCAAACGGATCTATAGATCAGTCGGGTACATTAGATAAACCTACGGATACAAAAGGTATAGATACTGTCCGTAATGATGCCGTCAACAAGATTATCAGTGAAGCGATTGCTGATAGTCAAGAAGATGAAAATGTTTTGCAGCATGATCCGGCTGTATTGCTTGAACGTCTTGCTAAGGCCTATAAGGCTGCCGTTGACAAATTACAAAAATTTAGTCCAAACATTAATCATGATCTGACCGATAAGAAGTATGAAGAAGCCAAAAAGATCCTTAATTCTAATCCGACAGATTTAGCAACTGAACTCGCTGGGGAAAAATTAATTGCTAATGGGGCTTTAACTGATGCTCAGACAGCTGCTGACAATATTGTAGACAGTAATACTGATTATAGCTCAACTGTTAAGGATAAGATAAAGCAGCAAATTCAAAAAGATTTTGATAAAGCAACTAATCGCATAAATGAAAGTCCAGCAGTAAGCGAACTCATTACCCAAAAACGTAATGATGGTATAGATCAACTATATCGTGATGCCATTGATACTAACGTGAATGTGACCAATGTTATTAATTCGGGTGGTGGCAGCGATCAAGTCACAAATATAACTAATATTAATCCTGATAACAATCAAAACAACCAAACTCCTAATATGCCGGAAAACAGCCAGGTACCAGCTAAGACAGTAAGAGTTGTTCTAAAACACAATGCCTATCTTTATGATAATAATGGTCATCGTGCCAATGGAGTTACTCTAGGAATCGGTTCAATACTTGAAACGATTGGCACTGAAACAATCAATAATAGACAATATTATGTTTTAGTAGACCAGGGAGCAAAAGGTAAAAAATACTATGTTGCGGTTGGCAATGTCAATGGTACTACTAAACAATTGCAACATAATGCATACATTTACAATCAATACGGCAAACGTGTCAAAAAATACGGCAAGTCTAAAGCCGGTAAAGCAATTAGGACTTATGGCAGCTCTGTTATGATTCGGGGCAAAAAATACTATATTATTGCCAAAAACCGCTTCGTCAAGGCAGCAAATTTCACCAGTGATAAGGTAAGCACCACTGTAAAGAAAGCAAAGGAAATTGCTGCAGCCGACCAAACTCAGGTAATTATCAATAAAAAGGTAATGCATAATGCTTATCTTTATGATGAAAACGGTGTTCGTGCAAACGGCTTGATAATAAATGCCGGTTCCACGATTGCTGTTTCAACTCAAAAAGTTATCAATAAGAGAGCATATTATGCACTTGAAAATGGCTTGTATATAGCTGCAGGAAATATCGATGCCAAGAAACTAAAATTGGAGCATAATGCCTATGTATACAGTAAATATGGTAATCGCCTAGGTAAGAAAGTACTGAAGAAGCATAAGTCTGTAAATACTTACGGAACAGCAGTCAGAATTAAAGGTAAAAAGTATTACACTTTAACTACCAGCGAATTTGTTAAAAAAGCAAATTTTAAGGGTTAGTTTAACTGCTTGATAACAAGAAAAGTGCCACAATTGTAAAAAAATTGTGGCTCTTTTTGAATGCTTTTATTATTTTAAACCATTTTTCTGCATTTCATGCAAAGTTTCGTATTGTTTTTTTAACCCTTTTTCAATTTTAGAATTACCCTTGGGTTGAAAATATTGTTTTCCAACCAGATTATCTGGTAAATACTGTTGGGCTACCCAATCATTTGCAAAAGAGTGTGGGTAAATGTAACCTTTGCCATGGCCAAGTTTTGTAGCACCAGAATAATGAGTATCTTTTAAGTCTGCTGGTATTCCGCCATAATCTTTATTTTTTACATCTTGCAGAGCCAAATCAATGGCACTAATAGCGCTATTGCTCTTTGGCGATAGTGCTAATTCTATTACTGCGTTAGCTAAGGGGATGCGTGCTTCTGGAAATCCCAAATTCTTTGCTGCTTGGATGGCAATTTGCGCGTGCTGTACAGCAGCGGGATTTGCCAGTCCGATATCTTCATAAGCAATTACACTTAATCGCCGGCAGATTGCCACTAAATCTCCTGATTCAATTAATCTGGCCAAATAATGTAAAGCGGCATCAGTATCAGAACCACGAATTGATTTTTGAAAAGCAGATACTAAATCGTAATGACCGTCACCTTTAGCGTCAAAGTTTTGGCTGCGTAACTGAATCGAATTTGCCATCTCATCTTGATTAATAGTTATTTCATCTTCATCATTTTTACCAGCAGCAATCATTTCCTGCTTGGTTGATCTCACTGCCAATTCCAGTCCGTTTAAAGTTGCACGTAAATCACCGTTGCCTTTTTGCACTAGAAGATTTCTGGCGTCAGTAGTTAACTTCACATGGTAATTCCCCAACCCATTCTTATCATCTTTAAGCGCACGACCAATTGCCTTGTTAACGTCTTCTTTTGCCAGTGGTTTTAGTTCAAAAATCTGACAGCGAGAACGAATAGCGGGGGAGATAGCAATATAGGGGTTTTCAGTTGTCGCCCCTATCAGAATAATTTGTCCTGATTCTAAAAGTGGCAAGAGAAAATCCTGTTTCGTTTTATCTAACCGATGAATTTCGTCCAGTAACAGTATCACAGTTCCACTTAATTTTCCCTCAGCCGCCACTTGCTCTAACTGCTTTTTACTATCAGTAGCAGCATTAAGCTGACGAAAGGCATATTTGGTGGAGCCGGCAATAGCGCTGGCAATACTGGTTTTGCCGATGCCAGGGGGACCATAGAGAATCATCGAAGATAGCATTTTGGCTTCGACCATTCTCCGAATAATTTTTCCAGGACCAATCAAATGTTGTTGACCAACAACTTCATTCAAATTTTGCGGTCTCATTCTATAAGCTAAAGGCTTCATTTAATTGTCTCCGTGGAAAAGCCGGTGCCAAAAGCCAGCCTTTTTTTGACCAGTAGTTGCTAGTTGAGCTTTAGGCATTTCAGGTGGATAAACTTGACTTATTTCAATGCGCATTTTGTTAATGGCACTGGAAGCTACCACTAAGATTGCGGAATCATCAGACCCAGTTTTTGCTGTCTCGTTATTAACAATGGTAAAAGAAGTTTCGTATTTGCTACAATAAGTTTCTACTTGATTAACAAAATTATCATGTAAATTACCGTTTATCAGGATATTGTAACCCGCGTAATCCTTGAAATGGCGTAAAAAAAGGTTGGTTAACTTGGGATCCTGCACTTCAGCATTGGTCATTCTCACTAAAACCCGTTCGCGAAGAGACCCTAAAAATCTTCGGCGTTCATCCGGTTTTGTCTGTGGCGTAATGCCTTGAGCAGCATTTGTAACTCTGGTATTTAAATCTTCAGTCATTGATGAGATTTCCTTTCGGGTAGCAAAAACCCCTCTCCAAGTAGGAAAGGGGGGTTTTGTGAAAATGTAGAAATTAAAGTAACTTGTTGTAGTATTCAACAACTAGAGCTTCATTAATTTCTGGTTCCATTTCATCACGTTCTGGGAGACGAACAAGTGAACCTTCTACTTTGTTGTCATCAAATGAAACAAAGGATGGACGGGATACAACTGCTTCCAGTGCATCCTTAACTTGTTGCAAGTTCTTTGACTTTTCCTTGAGGCCAATGGTTTCACCAACCTTGACTTCGTATGAAGGAATATCAACACGCTTGCCGTTAACAGTAATGTGACCGTGGTTAACCAATTGTCTTGCTTGCTCTCTGGTAGTAGCAAAACCTAAGCGGTAAACGATGCTGTCTAAACGGCATTCAAGCAAAGCCATGAAGTTAGTACCGTGTTCACCTTCACGAATCTTACCAGCACGTTTGAACAAAGTTCTAAATTGACGCTCGTTTAAACCATACATCCAACGTAACTTTTGCTTTTCGTGCAATTGCTCGCCGTATTCTGATAAACGACCACGTGAATTAGGACCGTGTTGACCAGGAGCGTAGTTACGACGGCTAAGCTCCTTACCAGTACCTGAAAGTGAGATTCCTAATCTTCTGGAACGTTTCCAACTTGGACCTGTATATCTTGACATAAAATCCTCCAATAAAATCTGATAACAGTTTTTGGAGTAAAATAATTACGTATAAGTTTAACATTCGTGCATCTTAATTTTCATTTTCGCCTATTGCAGCGTCGGTTACTCGTTCACTAAAACGTATTAAGATGTTGACGTTCTTGCCACTTATAGCTGCAAATATTTTACACGTTCTATATTATAGTTGTATTGACTTATTAAAGCAAGGAAAACATTGACTGCTTTAATTATTATAGGAAGAAAAAGAAAATTTGGTTTATAAAGACATATAAAAGTCAATATTTTGTTTAAAAGTAAGGTAGCATTTATCAATACTGCATATCAATTTTTATAGCATAATGAAATATGCTAGTTTAAAAAACTCTTGCCCACAATAATGTAGAAGTTTGGTATAATTGGGGTAGTTTTGGAGGAAAAATATGTCATCGACTCAATCCATAGTTGTAATCATTGCAATTTTAATCATTATTATAATTATAGCACTCATGATCATAGTCAATCGACGCCAATTAAGGCAGATTCTTGAATTGGACGATTTGATCACTAAAATTGCCAAAATGCATTTAGAAACAGACATTATTAATCTGGATAAAATGGATTTAGCAGGTGAGAGTCTGACCACACTGACTACTTGGCGCAAAAGCTATGAGCAGGCATCAACTAAAAAAATTCCTGCTGCACAGAGTTTTCTTGAACAAGCTGCTGACCAAAACTCACACTATCAACTATTTAAGGCCCACAAAAATCTCAAACAGGCTCAGGAAATCATGGGTTCAACTTATAAAGACGCTAAAAACACAAAGGAAGTTTTTACCGAATTACTTGAATCAAACCGTGAAAACCAAAAGCAGTATAATGACCTATTCAATCAGTTTAAAGAATTGCGTAAAAGCGTTTTGGCTAATTCATATGAATACGGCAGTGCACTTGATAAAATTGAAACTGATTTGACTAATATGGAAAGTGACTTTTCTGAAGCTAAGAGTCTGACTGCTCAAGGAGACCAGGTTGAAGCAAAGCGTATTTTGTCAAAGATTAAAGTAGCTTTGAGGAATATCAGTTCAGTTTTACCTGAGATCAGAAATGCGCGTCACCAAATTGATACTGTGTTTAAAGATCAACTGGATGAACTTTCTAATAGTTATAAGAAAATGATGTCTTCAAAATATTATATAACTCAAGTTGATGTTTTAGCCGATATTAAAAAAATTCGCGGTCAAGTGGCCGATGCGGGCAAATTATTGACGGAATTAAAGGTATCCGATTTGAACACAGAAATCGCAAAAATCAAAAAAGAGATTGCTGCTCTTTATGATACTTTGGCTAATGAATATAAGGCAAGACCTTTTGTAGAAGAAAATCAGGACAAAATCCAGAGACTTCTTGCTCATGAACAGGTTGAGTCCAAAAACTTGGTGGCCAAATTGCGTCACATCGATGAGAGTTATGAACTTACGCATAATGAGCTTGCTACCAGCAGGCAACTAGAGCAGGAAGTCAATGACATGGAGCGGCAATATACGGTTGATACGCAAAATGTTGCTGATGGCAAGGGCGTTTATTCACAAATTAAGGCATCATGGTTAAGCATGCTTGACCGTTTACGTGAAATTAGCAACCAGCAAAAGACAATGGCGCAAGATGTCGATGGCCTTTATGATTCAGAAAATGTCGCTAATGATTCAATTAATCGTTTTAAGCAAGAAGTGTCTCTAGTTTACCGGCGGTTAGAACGTAAAAATTTGCCGGGTAATCCAGATGCTTTTGTTCAAATGTATACATTAGTTGTTAATGAAATCGGTCACGTAGCAAAAGAATTGAGTCAAGTTCGTCTGAATATGGAAAAAATCTCGCAAGAATTGATTCAAATTTCTGATGATGTTGAAAGACTAAAACGAGAAGCAGATGACATTATTAATTCTGCTGATTTAGTGCAATTAACCTTGCAGTATTCAAATAAATATTCTGATAATGGTTCAATTCAAAATGCGCAGAAAAAGGCCATGGACCTTTATGAGCAAGACTATAATTATAAGGATGCTCTTGATACCATAGCAACTGCTATTGAAAAAGTGGAGCCAGGCTCGTACCAGCGTTTAGAAAATTTATATTATTCTGATAAGAAAAATAATGACTAAATACTGCTAACTTTTTGTTGGAAAATTTCAGCTTTAAAATTTGTAAATAATTTTAGGCTCCTTGGCAAATCCTGTTGATAGAGCTTAAATGAATAGAATCAAGCAGCTAATAAACTGCTTGGTTCTTTTTCTTTTACCTTGT